>NZ_QORY01000010.1:0-70848 GCF_008368755.1 Bacillus sp. AR2-1 | reverse complement strand
ATATGATTATTGATTATATACAGTATGGAGGTTTTATTTTGAAGGGAAGAGATGTTGTTTTAGGCTTGTTAATGGGAAAAGAAATGTCTGGTTATGATATTAAAATTGTGTTTGAAGACGTATTTACTCATTTCTTTGATGGGAGTTTTGGAATGATTTATCCAACGTTACGACAGTTGGAAAAAGAGGGGAAAATAAAGAAAGAGGTTATTATGCAAGAAGGGAAACCGAATAAGAAAATGTACTTTATTACAGATGAAGGGCGTGAAGAGTTTTATCAGTACATGCAAACAGATGTAGAGAAAGATGTTTTACGTTCAGATTTTTTAATGAGGATGTATTTCGGTAATTATAGCGATGACAAGGCAATAAAAAAATGGATTGCGGACGAAATTGAAAGGAAAGAAGCATATATTGCGGATCTTCGTTTGAGATATGAAAAGTGGAGAGAAGGTATTACTTTTGTTGAGGAAATTTCACTCGATGTAGGTATTGCATCGTATAGTGCTCAAGTAGAGACATTGAAAAGAAAACTAGAGCAACTAGAAGCAAAAGAACAAAATAAAATGGAAGAATAAAAAACACGTTCATAATAAATAAAGGGGTAGATGAACATGGAGCAATCAAAGGGTATTAATATTGTCTTTTTAATGTGCTTAGGTATATTTCTTTGTATGATTGATACGACAATTATGAATATAGCTTTACCGGCAATACAATCGAGTGTAAATACTTCATTAGAAAAGATGTCTTGGGTATTAAATGTATATACAATGACGATTGCGGTACTAGCCATCCCACTAGGGCGGATGGCTGATATTTTTGGGAAAGCAAAGATGTATATTCTTGGTTTAATTATTTTTGGCGGCGGGTCAGTACTTTGTGCTTTTGCTAATACGGGCGATTTTCTTATCTTTTCTCGCTTTGTACAAAGTGTAGGTGCAGCGATTTTATTTCCAACTAGTATGGTAATGGGTGTATCTGCAATGCCATTAGCTAAGAGGCATGTTGCACTTGCAATTTTAGGCGTAACACAAGGATTGTCAGCTGCGATGGGACCAGTAATAGGTGGAATTATTACACAAAATTTCGGTTGGAGATGGGTGTTCTTCGTTAATGTTCCAATTTGTATTCTTGGAATCATTTTATGCTGCTTTATGCTACAAATAAAAAATGAAGAACGTATTATTTCAAAAATAGATTGGATAGGATTGCTATTAAGTAGCGCAGCAATTTTTTCTTTTACTCTCATATTAGTAAAAGGCAATACATGGGGATGGCAAAGTAATATAGCTTTGTTTTGTTATGTAATTAGCACTATTTCTCTTATTCTATTTGTTTTAGTAGAACGAAAGATTCATAATCCAATGGTGAATTTAAAGTTATTTCAAGATCGAATGTTTGTCGGAGCGTCTATCGTTGTCATATTAAGTAATTTATTTTTAATTGGAGTTACTGTATTGCTTCCGACGTTCTTGACGAAAATACAAGGCCGAACGGAAATTGAAGCAGCTTTTTTAGTGACACCTATTTCAGCAATGATATTTTTTGTCTCACCAGTTGCAGCAACTTTAATTAAAAAACTCGGAAAAGTAACTATTATTTTGTCAGGCTTTCTTGTTATGGGCTTATCTTATTATTGGTTGCAAATGATTGATGTTAATTCAACAAATATAGAAATTATTATTCCATGTATGATATTAGGTGTTGGGTATGGTTTAGTAGTAGGTCCAATTACAGTTTTAAGTGCTTCTTCGTTTGAAGGGGAATTATTAACCGCTTCTCAAAGTGTTGTCTCGATGTTGCGGCAAGTAGGAATTGTATTAGCAGTTGCAATATTTGTATCTAACTTAACGCATAATTTAGCTGTAAATAAAGAGAATGTATATCGTTATGCAGAAGAAAAAGTGCATAATATTCATGTGGATAGCTCACAGCAAGCTGAAATACTACAAGTAACAAAAGAAAAAATAGAGAACCAAAGTATAGAACCAAGTGTAGAAAAGCATAAAAATAAAACATTTGTAGGGTTAAATAAAGAGAAAAAAGATGCATTAATTCACCAAAAAGTGGATGAAGTATTAAGAGAAATTCCAGTAGAATATAGAGATGTAAAAAGAGAAGAAGTTATGAATCAAGTGACAAAAGAAGTTGAAAAACAAGAGGAAAGTATAAAGAAAGAGGTACTCGCATTTTCGAATGATGTGAATCACTATGCTCAAAATCAGATGGCAATGAGTTTTACAGATTTATATAAAGTAAGTGTGCCGATTATCTTAGTTTTTGCGTTAGTAAGTTTGTTATTTTGGGAAGGAAAAGCTTTGAGTAAAGGGAGAAGGAAAAGAGTAGTAGAGGAAGCATAAAAACAGGCTAATAGCAGCCTGTTTTTCTTTACGCTAGTATGAAAAATCTCGGTTTAGTTCATTAAACTTATGACTATAATGTCTCTTATTATTAAAGCCAACAAAGTCAATTCCGACGCAAGGTTCTAAATTGCCGTCTACAATTGTAGAATCCACGAAGCTTAAAAGCTTTAATTTAGGTAGTTCTTTAACGAATTGTAGATTTTGTATGTTACCACAACTTGATAGAATGACTGTTTCTATCTCTGTTAAATAACGTAAATAGTCGTGGTTTTTCATTTTACTGCAATGATTGAATTCGATGTATGTTAAAGTTGAAGCGTTGTGTTCAATTTCATCAATATGTTCTAAATTTCTTAAATAATTGATTTCTAAATGCTTTAATTTTGGGAATGCTCTACATCCCTTTAATGAGTTAATATTCCCTTGTGTAATGCTTAGTTTTTCAAGTTTTTGTAAAGACATTAATTCTTCAAGGTTTTTTTGTTTCGGTTTGTATTTCCAAATGTATAGTTCTTTTAAGTTAGGACAAGATTCGAATCCTGTAATATTTTTATTCCACTGTATGTAAAGTTCCTCCAAATTTGTATAGCTTTCTAGTGCTGTTACGTTTAGTGGAACTTGTGGTTCTTCTAATGCTAAAGATTTTAAGTTTTTTAATTTATATAAAGCTGAGTAATCAGTAATACATGTACTACTAATTTGTAAGCGTTCAATTTGCGGGCAGCGTTCTAGAAAGTTAATATGGTTTAAACTATACCTAAGATCATTAATGTAAACATTGGTAAAGTTGTTTGTATTAATGAAGTCTACGTATTCATCCAGTCTATTTTCATGAATTTGTACGTTGCCATTCATAACTAAAAAGTTTTGTGGTTGATTTGCTTCATCGGATTCTTCTATTTTATGTACTGGATTTTGTTTGCAAGCCTCACATAATTCTAGATTTTTTTTCATTGTTTTCTCCTTGTATATTGTAAATAGTAGTATTTTTAATATAGCATGAGATAAGTAGTCTATGGTTAGTAAGTTTTTAGAATGAAAAGAACGAATAGAAAATGTCGTTGTATATGTAATGTAAAACATAATACATTAACAAGGGGATTTTATTTCAAAGGGAGGATGAGGAATTGTTAGATGAGGCGGGGGCTTTAAAAAGTAATCATATATATACAGAAGAAGAACAACAAAAATTATACAAAAGAACATTACTAATCGTAAGTATTTCACAAATGTTCGGCGGAGCAGGGTTAGCTGCTGGGATTACAGTAGGTGCACTTCTTGCGCAGCAAATGCTTGGGACAGATGCATATGCAGGATTACCGGCAGCTATGTTTACAATGGGATCTGCGGTAGCGGCTTTCTTTGTTGGGAAGTTATCGCAAAAGTATGGTCGCCGCGTAGGGCTTGCAGGAGGTTTTATAGTAGGCGGGTTAGGGGCTATTGGAGTTGTGATGGCAGCTTTAACAAATAGTATTATTCTTTTACTAGTTTCTTTACTTATATATGGTGCGGGCACAGCTACGAATTTACAAGCGCGTTATGCTGGAACGGATTTAGCGAAAAAGAAGCAAAGAGCAACAGCGATTAGTATCACGATGGTAATGACGACTTTTGGTGCAGTCGCAGGTCCAAATTTAGTAGGTGTAATGGGAAGGTTTGCTCATTCAATTGGAATTCCTGAACTTGCTGGTCCGTTCATCTTGTCAGCAGCGGCATTTATATTGGCGGGTCTTGTTTTATTTGTTATGCTTCGTCCAGATCCGTTACTTATTGCTAATATGATAGAAACATATAAACAAGAGCATACATATAAAGGGCAACCAGTAATAGAAGAGGCGATAGAAAACAAGCGAGGTATTACTGTTGGAGCTATCGTAATGATACTTACTCAAATCGTGATGGTTGCGATTATGACGATGACTCCAGTTCACATGGGACATCACGGTCACGCTTTAAGTGCAGTAGGTCTTGTAATTGGTTTTCATGTCGGTGCAATGTACCTTCCATCTCTCGTTACGGGAATGCTAATTGATAAAATTGGAAGAACTACGATGAGTATAGCTGGCGGAGTAATTTTACTAGCAGCAGGTGTCATAGCAGCGCTAGCGCCGAGTGATTCTTTAATACTATTAATTGTTGCTTTATCTTTGCTTGGATTAGGATGGAACCTCGGTTTAATAAGTGGTACGGCTCAAATTGTTGATGCAACTATACCTTCCACACGTGCAAAAACACAAGGGAAAATAGATGTGTTTATTGCGCTAGCTGGAGCTTCAGGCGGAGCGATGTCAGGTATGGTAGTGGCGAATTCAAGTTATGCGGCATTGTCATTAGCTGGAGGAGTTTTAGCTTTCATGCTTATTCCTGTTGTGATATGGGCTCGGACAGGTAAATAAAATTAAGATGAAAGAAGCTGCGTTCAAAGGGAGGTAACTAATCTTTGAATGCAGCTTTTTTGTATTGAATTGTATAAAAAAGCTTTAGTTTAAATCCCACTCCACAATAAGTCCTAAATGCGTAAGACCACCACCAAATCCGTATAGTAAAAGTGTGTCTCCATTATTTAATTTTCCTTCTTTCCTAGCTAAGTCCAGAGCGAGTGGAATGGAAGCTGAAGATGTATTCCCCATGTATTTTACACTCGTTAAAGTTTTTTGGATTGGAATTTCGGTTTTCTCACAAATAGATTCAATCATTCGTAAGTTAACACTGTGTGGTATGAACCAGTCTATATCATCTATTTGCATATTTGCGGTATGTAATAGTTCATTTATACCTGTTGGTACCGTGCGTGTTGCCCATTTATATACTTCTCTTCCATTTTGCACGATTTTTTCATTTGTTTGCAGTGGTGTACCATTCATAGTTGTAGATAAGTTTGTTCGGTATAGATGAATACCACCGTCCCCATTTGTTCCCATGTGTGCGGCAATAAAGCTTGGTTTGTTTTCATCTCTTTCTAATAAAATAGCTCCAGCACCATCGCCAAATAAAATACAAGTCGTTCTATCGGTGTAATCAGTAACTTTAGATAATGTCTCTGTCGCTACGACAAGTACTTTTTCGTGTGATCCAGAAGTGATTAAGCTATTCCCAACGTGCAAGCCATATGTGAAACCAGCGCAAGTTGCATTTAAATCAAATGCTATTGTATGAGGTATGCTGAAATGTTGTTGTATTTGACACGCGACACTAGGGAAAACATAGTCAGCGGTTGTTGTAGCGACGATGATACAGTCTATATCTTCTAAGTTCTTTTTAAAAGTTGTACATAAATTTTCAATTGCTTGAATGGCTAAGTGTGAAGAGTATTCGTCTTTGCTCGCAATTCGTCTTTCCTTCATTCCTGTTCTTTGTACAATCCACTCATCATTCGTATCAATCATTCTCTCTAAATCGTTATTAGATAATATTTGATTTGGAACATAAGTACCAATTGCAGTAATACGAGATTTAGAATGCATGGGAACATCTCCTAACTTATTTTTATAACCTGATACTAATATCAGGTTATAAAAATGTCAATAAAGACTTTTATTGTATTGAAGTGATAATGCTTAACTTATTATGAAGGAATTTGGCGAGTGTTGTAAAAATAATATACGAGAAGTTTCTAAAATTGTTAATGAAGGGAGTGGAGCTCCTTGAAAAGAATTTTACGTATGTTGCCTGTTGTCATTATTTGTAGCTTTATTCTTATTATTTTTCCGGAGAAATCTTATTCTTGTGATTGTATTAACGTATAAGCAGAAGAGGCACTTCAAAAAAATGATGTAGTGTTTGAGGGAAAAGTAATTGAGGTTGGAAGGAAAGATGGGATTGGAATTGAAGTGTTATTTGAAGTGAAGAAAATTTGGAAAGGGACAAATTTTACGCAAATCATCGTATATACAGATGGTGGTGATTGTGTGTTTCACTTTGTAGAGGGAGGAGAGTACTTAGTATTTTCTTCTCAAAGAGGACCAGAAAAACAATTGCACACACATAGTTGTAGTGGTACGAAGAGATTAGATAAGGCAGAGATGGAGAGAAATACTTTAAGTCATATTGCTAAGGGTGTTGCTCCGACGAAGAAAGTGGATTTAAAAGGTGAGATGGTGAGCGGTTTAAGTTGGTGGCAAGTTGCTATCATTTCCGTAGGTCTGTTACTGATAGTAGCTCTTGTGATTTTTATTGTAAGAAAAACGCGCAAAAAATGACGATTAAAGTAAAAATACAAAGATTTTCTTTCTGCTTCTATAGGTGGTTTAATCTTGTGAAAGCGAATTACTTATGCTACACTTTATGTAACTTAAAATGAACGGAGGGGCTTCCTTTGATCTTAATCAGATTACGTCTCAATACTTTGTGCCAATAATTGAATAGCGCTCAAAGGCTCTGTCTGTGTGCAGAGTGAACGGGATTGGTCTGCCTATTTTAAAGGAACCCTTTATTAAGCTTATATGTGAAAAAGAGGGAGGGACGAATACGCCCTCTTTTTGTTTTGCCTTTATAAATAGAATGGGATCGTATAGGTGAACACTTATTGTGGATGCGTATATGATCATGGGACTTTTTGACTATGAGATAGGATGAAAGTATAACTTTCTTCTATTTCTTTGGTGAACCCTTATCCGTTTACGAAAACACAGGCAGTAACCTGTGTTTTTTATTTTACGTAATCGAAATGGAGGAATAAATATATGGAAGAATTATTACAAAGAGCAGTTTTAGTTGGAGTAAATTTAGGTAATGAAGATGATTTTGCATATTCAATGGAAGAGCTAACAAATCTTGCAGAAGCTTGTGATGTAGAGGTAATTGGGCAAGTGACGCAAAATTTACAACGAGTAAATCCGTCCCATTATATTGGAAAAGGAAAGATTGAAGAAGTAGCAGCCTATGTAAATGAAGTAGATGCGAATATGGTAATCTTTAATGACGAATTATCTCCTTCTCAAATTCGAAATTTAGAAGCAGATTTAGATTGTAAAGTAATTGACCGTACCATATTAATTTTAGATATTTTTGCGCAACGTGCGAAAACGAAAGAAGCACAGTTGCAAGTAGAGGTAGCGCATCTTCAGTATATGATGCCACGTTTAATCGGTCTTCGTGAATCGTTAGGAAGACAGAGCGGCGGAGTTGGTACGAAAAATAAAGGTGTCGGTGAGAAGAAATTAGAGTTAGATCGTCGTAAAATTGAAGAACAGATTTCAGTTTTAAATAAAGATCTAGAAGCACTTGTTGCCCAGCGTCAAACGCAGCGAAAGCAACGTAAGAAAAATGAAGTACCAGTTGTAGCATTAGTAGGCTATACGAACGCCGGAAAGTCAACGACGATGAATGCGATGCTTGAAATTTACAATGGTACTGAAGAAAAACAAGTATTTGAAAAAGATATGTTATTCGCGACGTTAGAAACATCTGTGCGAAATATTGATTTGCCAGATAACAAATCATTCTTATTAACGGATACAGTTGGATTTGTAAGCAAATTACCGCATCACCTTGTGAAAGCGTTCCGTTCAACGTTAGAAGAAGTAGCGGAAGCAGACCTACTTATTCACGTTGTAGATTACGCGAACCCAAATTACGAACAGTTAATTGACATTACAAATGAAACGTTAAAGAAAATTGGAGTAGAAAATATTCCAACCATTTATGCTTATAATAAATCAGATATGGTAGATGTTGAAATTCCGCAAGTACAAGAAGACCGCGTTTATTTATCAGCGAAGAAACATGTTGGGATAGAAGAGCTTGTCGAAATGATTCGTTCACACATCTATAAAGAGTATACGAAGTGTGAAATGTTAATTCCGTATGATCAAGGACAGGTAGTTTCTTATTTCAATAATCATGCGCACGTTTTATCTACAAGTTATGAAAACGAAGGTACAAAACTAGAAGTAGAATGTAAGACGAGTGATTACGAAAAGTATAAGCGTTTTGCAATTTAATAAAGAAGGCGATCCTAATATATGTTAGGATCGCCTTTTTCTTATTCTGTAATAGAGGCCCACTTATAAGAATAAATTCCTGCAAATGGACGAATAACAACACCTTTTACTGTTGGACGTTCTAAATATACCAGGCCTGATTGGAAGATTGGAGCGATAGCTGCATCATCTTCCAGTAAGACTTTCTCTGCATCTTGGAACGCTTTCCAACGTGCTGGTAAGTCAGTTGCTAAAGTAGAGCTCGTTTTCTCAATTAATTCGTCGTATTGTTTGTTTGAATAGCTCATCTTATTAAACGGTCCGTCAGTGACAAACATATTTAAGAATGTTGTAGGATCAGGATAATCTGGTCCCCATGTAGAAAGTGAAATTTCATAGTCACCATTTCCTTCACGATCTAAAAATGCTTTTACTGGAAGGGGTTGTAATGTGATTTTTAAGCCAGGTAAGTTTTTCTCCAATTCACCTTTTAAAAACTCGCTAATTTTTTTATCGTTAGACTCATCAGTTGTTATGATTGAAAGTGAAGCGTTTTGTAAGTTTGTTTCTTTTTTTGCAGTTTCCCATAGTGTTTTAGCTTCTTTCACATTTGTTCCTACTTTTATATTACTTGTACTGCGAAAATCTTTATTATCAGGTCCTTTTACGAATCCTTTCGGAACAAATGCATTCGCAGGTATAGAACCATTATTTAAAATCGTTGTTGCGATTCCTTGTTTATCAAAAGCGAGCGAAATAGCTTTTCGAGCATTCTTGTTTGCTAATAAAGGATTCTTTTGGCTAAATCGGAAAAATGTCATAGAAGGACGTTCCATTTTCTTTAAGCTCGGATCTTTTTGATATTTATCGACAAACTCTGAATTAATCGTAATTCGGTCTACTTGTTTGCTTTCAAATAAATTAACGGCTGTGGAAGTATCTTTTACGATATTTACATTGATTTCATTGAGCTTCACATTTTTATTATCCCAGTAGTTCGGGTTTTTTGACATTTTATAACTTGTATCATGTTTCCATTCACTTAATTGAAACGGCCCGTTATAAACTACATTTGTAGCTTCAAGTCCGTAATTTTTCCCTTGCGCTTCTACAACTTTTTTGTTTTGAGGATAAAATGTTGCAAATCCCATTAACCCTAAAAAGTATGGAACAGGGTGTTCTAACTGTACTTCAAGCGTTTTATCGTCAATTGCTTTTACACCAAATGAGTCAATTGGTAATTCTTTTTTATTTATTTTTTCTGCGTTTTTAATATCGAACATAATATGTGCGTATTCAGAAGCAGTTTCTGGATTAACAGCACGTTTCCATGCATATTCAAAATCATGTGCAGTAACTGGATCACCATTTGACCATTTTGAATCGTGTAATGTAAATGTATATGTTTTTCCGTCTTCGCTCAGCTTGTATGATTCAGCTGCTGCAGGAACAGGTTTATTGTCAGGGCCAGGCATATATAATCCTTCCATTACGTTGTTTAATGCAGCGTAAGAAAACCCATCAGTTGCGATAGATGAATCAAGTGTAGAAATTTCCCCAGCTTCTACAATGTTTAATACTTGTTTTGAAGATTCTTTTTTCTTTTCTCCGGTAGTTGTTGCCTCTTGTTTTTGACCACATGCTGTTAAAAACATAGATAATGTGATTGAGAGTGCAACGATTCCTTTAGTTTTTTTCTTCATAGTTGTCATCCTTTCCTTCATCTCTGTCCTAGTATAAAAGAAAATATAGAAAATTTCTATAAATAAATCCGATAAAACTTATAGAAAAAATATATTATGTAAGAAGTGATATTTCTGGAAAAAGAAATGAAACCAGTATAGAATGGAAATGTTTCAAAAGTCAGAATTTATCGAGGTTAAAGTTTTACTTTATTACACTTGCTGTAATAAATATATATTTTGTACAGGAAGGAGAAATACATATATGCAGGCAGTTTCGAAAAAAAATACAATGGAAACACCGACGATATATCGAATTCTATTTGCGATTAGTTTCGGTCACTTTTTAAATGACTCGATGCAAGCAGTCGTGCCGGCATTGTTTCCTATTTTGGAAAAAACGATGAATTTATCTTATATGCAAGTAGGATGGATTGCGTTTGCATTAAATATGACGTCATCGATTATGCAGCCGGTTTTTGGTATGTATTCAGATAAGAAGCCATCACCATTTTTATTACCGCTCGGTATGTTTTCGAGTATGCTTGGAATGATTGGACTTGCATTTGCACCGAACTTTATTATTGTTATCATTTCTGTTTTATTTATCGGATTAGGTTCCGCAGTCTTTCATCCAGAAGGTGCTCGAGTTGCTTATATGGCAGCTGGTGCAAAACGAGGTTTAGCGCAAGCGATTTATCAGGTTGGAGGAAATACAGGGAATTCCTTAGCTCCTATTTTTACAGCGCTAATTTTCGTTCCGCTCGGCCAAATTGGTTCTTTAGGTTTTACAGCCTTTGCAGCAGTAGGAATTGTATTATTAATTTTCGTATCAAATTGGTATAGAAATGAATTAGCAACTGGCGCTGTGAGAAGAAAAAAGAGGGCTGCGCTTGAGGCGGAAAATGCGATTGTAAGTACACATATTAAATTTGTTATTCTACTTCTTGTTTTTCTTACTTTTGTACGTTCTTGGTACGGTGCTGGTATAGGGAATTTTTATCAATTTTACTTAATTGAGCATTACGGTTTATCTATAAAAAATGCCCAGTATTTCGTATTCGCATTTATGATTGCCGGTGTATTAGGAACTTTCTTTGGTGGACCGTTAGCAGATCGATTTGGAAAGAAAACAATTATTGTATTTTCAATGCTAGGTTCGGCGCCACTTGCCCTTTTATTACCTCACGTTTCGCTCATGTGGGTCGTACCGCTATTTTTATGTATCGGTTTTATTAGTTCAAGTAGTTTTAGTGTAATTGTTGTTTATGCGCAAGAGCTTGTTCCTGGAAAAGTAGGGATGGTATCTGGATTAATTGTAGGGCTTGCGTTTGGACTCGGAGCTTTAGGATCTGTAGTACTTGGGAAATTGGCTGACATATATAGTCTACAATTCATTATGTTACTATGTAGTTGTCTACCATTAATTGGACTTACTTCTTGGTTATTACCAAGTGATAAGAAAACGATAGAATAGGGGATGCACTATGAAATTATGTGAAAATGTTACAGAATTAATAGGAGATACACCTGTCGTCCGATTATCTAAATTTATTCCAGAAGACGCAGCGGATGTGTATGTAAAACTAGAAATGTTTAATCCATCACGCAGTGTGAAAGACCGCGCTGCCTATAATTTACTGCACGTTGCAGAAGAGAATGGTCTCATCAAACCAGGAGATACAATTATTGAACCGACAAGCGGAAATACAGGAATAGGCTTAGCAATGAATGCAGCTGCGAAAGGGTATAAAGCAATTTTAATTATGCCAGACAATATGTCAAAAGAGCGTATAAATTTATTGAAAGCATACGGCGCGGAAGTAGTTTTAACACCGGCAGAACAAAGAATGCCAGGAGCAATTGCGAAGGCATTAGAACTGCAAAAGCAAATTCCAAATAGTTTTATTCCGCAACAATTTGAAAATCCAGCAAACCCGAATATTCATCGTTATACGACTGCACTTGAAATTTATGAACAAATGGATGGCGAGCTTGATGCATTCGTAGCAACGGCTGGAACTGGTGGAACTATTACAGGGACTGGGGAAACGTTAAAAGAGAAACTACCAAACTTATATATTGCAGTAGTAGAACCGAAAGGATCTCCCGTTTTATCAGGCGGTGTTCCAGGCCCTCATAAATTAGTAGGAACAAGCCCGGGATTTATCCCGAAAAACTTAAATACAGAAGTGTATAACGAAATTATTCAAATTGCAGACGAAGAGGCTTTAACGACAATGAGAAACTTAGCTGGACAAGAAGGTTTATTAGTTGGGCCATCGTCTGGAGCATCTGTTTACGCAGCAATTATGATAGCGAAACGTCTAGGCGCAGGTAAAAAAGTTTTATGTATTGCACCTGATACAGGAGAACGTTATTTGAGTATGGGATTATTTGAATGAAATTGATAGAAACAGCTTAATCGTGAAATTGTCACGATTAAGCTGTTTGTTTTAGGTTGTAAAGAGGGGGGAGAATGACAATGAAACTATTAAAACCAACAAATGAATATAGCGAACAAATTATAGAGTATCGGGAGGCATTTTTACATACGGATGAAAAACCACATGGTAGTAGTTCTTTACAAAATTTTGATTCTCTCGATAAATGGTTTGAAAAAGTGAGTATACAAGAAGTGGAAGAAAACTTACAAGGTAATCGAGTACCGTCTAGTCAATTTTTAAGTTTTGAAAAAGGGGAACTTATAGGTTTTGTGAATATTAGACATCGATTAAACCAAGAATTATTACTGGAAAGCGGTCATATCGGTTATAGTGTACATCCAAATAAACGTCGTCAAGGTTACGCTACGAAACAACTACAACTTGCATTAGATGAAGCACAAAAGTTAGGGTTACAGAAAGTGTTAATAACTTGCGATAAAGTTAATATCGCTTCGGCTAAAACGATTCAAAAGGTTGGCGGTACGTTAGAAGATGAAGTAGTTTCTGTTCATACTGGGGAAATTGTTCAGCGTTATTGGATAGAAATATGATTTAGTGGGACATTGAAAAGGGAATACAATGCATAATATCGAAATAGATAAATGAAAAGGTAACTGTGTACTGCAATTATAGGGGGAAATGAAGTGGGATTAAAAGAGAAAGCAATAGAAATGTCGGAGATTTATAGGAGAAATCCGAAAGTAGAGACTATTATTTTAGCGGGTTCAGTAGCTAGAAAACTAGAAGATGAACATTCAGATATAGAATTGCATATTTTATGGTCAATGCCACCAGAGGATGAGGATCGCAAAGGGCCTATTAACTATATTGGTGGAACAATTTTGTCATATTATCCCTACGAGGAAGAAGAATGGTCGGAAACGTATTTGACAAAAGAGGGAATTAAATTAGAGATTAGTAACTTTTTAACTGAAACAGTAGAGAAAGTTATTTCGGATGTGGTGGATCAATATGATATAAGTTATGAAAAACAATGTATCGTATCATCCGTTCATGATGGTGTTAGTTTGTATGGAGAAGAGAAAGTACATGAATTAAAAGATAGAGTGGTGGCATATCCAGAAGACCTAGCGAAACGGATGATTTCAGAAAATCTTTGGTTAAGTAATCGCTGGCATAATCGAGAGGCGCTTTTAAAACGAAAAGACTGGCTTATGTTATATGATGTTATTTGTGAAGTGCAAAGAAATATATTTGGGGTCTTATTTGGTTTGAATAAAATGTATGTACATCATCCGGCATTTAAATGGATGCCACATAATGTGGAACGAATGATTATTAAGCCTGAAAATCTATACGAGCGTATGGCAAATACGTTAATAGGGAAACCGGAGTATAGTGTACAGGAGTTAGAAGTGTTAATTGAAGAGCTATTACATTTAGTACAACAATATGTTCCAGAATTACATATTACTGAACAACAAAAACGTATACAATATGCGAAGTAAAAAAGAAGGGATGTAACAATGAGTTACCTCCCTTCTTTTTATTTGACTAATTTACCTAGTATGGGTAATCGTTGAAGTCTATCACCGAGAATATGTGAAGCAAGTCCGCTCGTTAGGACGAATAAAAGATAAACAATCCCTCCTACAGCGCCGCATATAAAGACAATGAGAAGTGATTCCATATAGGATTGTCCAGGAATCATCCATTTTAAAATCGCTTTTAATGCAATTACAACAGCAGACATTGCAGCGGAGTAAATTGTAATAAGAAGTACTGTTTTTGCTGTCTCACCAATTTTAAATTTCGCAAACTTAATGATGCAGTACAACATAATAACATTGGAAACGAGGTATCCAAGAATTGTTCCAAGTACAGCACCGTGTCCGCCAAATAAATGTAAGAGCGGTGTATTTACTAAAACTTTAACGAGAATACCGACTGAGAAAGCGATCATCGTTTTTCTTTGATAATCGATTCCTTGTAATATAGCTGCTGAAACTGTGAAAATCGCACTTAATATAGCAGAAGGTGCAAATGAAATTAAATATTGTGATCCCCCAAGTGCAATTTCAGGATTTACATAAACCATACGGAATGCATCGTAAGCGATGCTAGCAAGACCGAATGCAGCTGGGATAGTGAAGAATAATAAGACTTGAAATATCTTTGCAATTTGTTCTTGTAGTTCTTCTAGTTTCCCGCTTGTATACGATTTCGTTATAGCCGGAATGATCGTTAATGAGAATCCAGTTGCAAGAGAAGCTGGAATCATAATTAACTTTTGGGCATAGTTCGTTATATAAGCGAAAACTGCATTCGCTGTTTCTAACGGCTCGCCCATCGCCCTAAGGACATCAGCTACAGTATATTGATCTACTAACGTGTAGAGTGGAATTGCAATACCGACAAATACAATTGGGATTGCATATCGAAGTAATTCCATATAAATATTTTTTAATGGAATATTCGATGCCCTTGACTTTAATTCTCCTTCGGGAGGCTTTAATCTATTATATTTTTTCCAGTACAGCATTAAAATCGAAACGCTGGCAAGCGCTCCGATAACAGCACCAAACGTAGCAACTGCAACAGAAGAGGCGACTGACCCCCCTAATAGTTTTGAAACGATAAAACTACCAACTAAAATGAAAACCACGCGCGCAATTTGTTCTACGACTTGAGAAACGGCACTTGGTTTCATATGTTGAAAACCTTGGAAATAGCCACGTGTAACACTCATAGCTGGTACGATAATAAGTGCGAAACTTAATGCTCGCATCGTAAGTGTTACGTCGGCGATAAATTGTGGATCTGGCGTTTTCGAGCGAATAATAAATTGTGATATGTATGGTGCTCCAATAAATAAAGTTAAAAACCCTAAAAAGCCCATAAACAACATTAATTTTACGCTAGAGTTGTATAATTTTTTGCTTGTACTATAATCACCGAGCGCATTATGCTTTGCAACAAATTTGGAAACGGCAATAGGAATACCAGCTGTTGAGAAGCTTAATAAAATACCGTACCAAGAGTATGCATATCCATATAAAGCGACCCCTTGTGTTCCGACTAATAGTTGAAAAGGGAAGAAGTATATAAAACCTAATATACGTGAAATCATTGTTGCACCACTTAATAAAGCAGTACCTTTTAAAACTTTTGAAGTAGACAAAATTCTTTCCTCCTACTCGTGCTGTCTTGCATTTATCGTATACTACTATAAACCTGTTAGAGAAGTTAATATAGTATGGAACATAAATATTCTAATATTATTCATTTAAAAGTCATATTTTACATTTTTTAAATAGAACGTAATACATAAAAATTCAAAATATAAGTTGACACTATTTTTAATGTGTGATAAAAATGATAGTAATCAATTCGGAAAATAATATTTGGGCAATGAAAGGGTATAGTAGTGAATATCTCCCTATTTCAGAGAGCTGATGGTTGGTGTGAATCAGTATATAGATTATTCATGAAGTTCGTCCTGGAGCATCTTTCATAAATCTCACATTGTGAGGAAATGAAAGACGGTAGTTTATACCGTTATCAAATAAAGTGGTGAAGATTGTTTCACAACTAGGGTGGTACCGCGATATTTATCGTCCCTACGTATTTACGTAGGGACGTTTTTTATTTAGGTCCTAACTTTGTTGTGGCTTCATAACTAGGGTGGTACCGCGATAATTTATCGTCCCTACGTATTTGCGTAGGGACGTTTTTTATTTAGGTCCTAACTTTGTTGTATCTTCATAACTAGGGTGGTACCGCGATATTTTTGTCGTCCCTACGTATTTACGTAGGGGCGTTTTTTTATGATTAGGGAGGAAGTGAACGTATTAGAAAAGAGTATTGATAGAACAATATAAATACTGAACTGAAACAAAGAAAAAGAGACAGAGAGGAGATTAACAAATGAATTCACAGCAATGGACATCGAAATTAGGTTTCGTATTAGCTGCAGCAGGTTCAGCAATTGGTCTTGGGGCGATTTGGAAATTCCCATATATGGCCGGCATCGGAGGAGGCGGGGCGTTCTTCCTTATTTTCATCGGTTTCACATTATTAATTGGTTTACCGCTATTATTAGCTGAATTCGTTATCGGAAGAAGTACACAAAAAGAGGCTGTTGATGCATATAGAGAAATCGCACCCAAAACATTATGGCCATGGTTAGGGAAATTAGGGATTATAACTTGTTTCATATTACTTTCTTTCTACAGTGTTGTAGGGGGATGGATTTTATTATACTTATGGAATGCAATTACAGGTAGACTATGGGAAGGAAATGGCGCATACGAAGCTACGTTTGGTGAAATCATTTCCAATCCTTATTTAGCAGTAGGAGCACAGTTATTATTCATTCTTATTACTATTTTTATCGTAAGTAAAGGCGTACAAAACGGTGTTGAAAAAGTAAATAAATATTTCATGCCAGCGCTATTCGTTTTATTCTTTGTATTAATTGTTCGTGCCCTTACATTAGACGGCGCGGGAGAAGGAGTTCGTTTCTTCTTACAACCTGATTTCTCACATGTAACATCAGAAGTTATTTTATATGCGATGGGTCAATCGTTCTTCTCATTATCGGTCGGTGTAGCAGTAATGGTAACATATAGTTCATACTTACCGAAGGAAGAAAGTTTACCGCGTTCAGCATTTTCTATCGTAGCTTTAACATTAGTAATTACATTACTTGCAGGACTTGCAATTTTCCCAGTTGTATTTGCATTTGGATTAGAACCATCTCAAGGACCAGGATTATTATTTATCGTATTACCTGCTATTTTCAGTAAAATGGCGTTCGGAAAAGTATTCTTCGTTATTTTCTTATTGCTGTTCTTCTTCGCAACGATTACATCTGCTATTTCTATGCTAGAAATTAGTGTTGCGTCGTTAACATCAAAAGGTAAAGGCAAACGTGAAAAAACGGCCTTAATCGTAGGTTTATTAATCTTCGTTGTTGGAGTACCATCAGCATTATCATTTGGTATATTAAGTGATCTGAAAATTTTCGGAAAGACAATCTTTGATTTAGCGGACTATGCAGTGAGTAACGTACTAATGCCACTTGGTGTTTTATTAGTTTCCATCTTTGTTCCTTTAAAAATGAAGAAAGATGTATTAATGAAAGAGCTTGGTGTAAGTAAAAATAAAGGCTATAAACTGTTCGTATTATGGTTATTCTTACTTCGCTTTATCGCGCCAATTGCGATTATTATTGTATTCTTAAATGTACTTGGCATTATTTAAAAAGAAAGGTAGCGTATCGCTCTATGATACGCTACCTTTTTACTTTGCTCTTTTTTGCAGTTCGTTTACTGTTACGAACTGATAGCCCTTTTTAGATAAAGAATCTAAAATACCTTCGATGGTCTGTAAATTTTCATTAGACTCATCATACATAGAGTGCAGTAAAATGATAGAACCTGGTTGTACATTTTTATTAACATATTCAATTTTATCAGCAGCAGATTTATAAAAAGTATCAGGTTCAAGATCCCATGTAATTGTTTCGATATTGTTTTTATTTAAATAATAGGGCAGACCAATTAGCTTTTTTCCGTTTGGTGGTCTAAAGTCAATTGTGTCTGTAAATCCCGTTTGGCGGATTAATGAATTCGTTTTTTCTATTTCTTCTTTAATAAAAGAAGGTGTTTTAAAAACCATTCTGTTATGAGAATATGTATGGTTTCCAAGTTGGTGTCCAGATTGTACGATAGCTTCTCCTAACGATAGGTTTTTTTCTAATTCATTTCCGATTAAAAAGAAAGTAGCTTTTGCATTGTATGTATCTAGTAGCGGTAATATTTGTTTTACATTGTTCGTAGGACCATCATCAAAAGTTAAAGCAATCACTTTTTCATTTGTTTCTACTCGGTTTGTTAAATCTCCAAACAATTGAAAACTTCTTGCGTTCATTAATTTGTATGTTCCAAATAATGCTACAGTAATAATGAATAATGTAACGATTGTAATAATTATTTTCTTTTTCATAAAGCAACCTCACTATATTTTTGAATTGGACTAAAAAGTATTATATCAAACTAAGTAATTTCATGCTTTAAAAAGGATGTGGATGCAAGGGGGAGGAATTTATCATATAATAAAATGCAAAAGGTATATTAGGAGGTGTTTATATGGCGATTACAATTCAATTGCCGGACACTGCAGCGTCTCATGCAAAGCCAAGTATGGAAATGGCGATACTTTGCGTGAGGTAGACAAGTAATATACAATCGCCTAAATGAGCTCGTATCATTTTTTATATTTGGCTTTGCACCTTATTGAAATGAACCATAAAAAATAAGGGGCGAGCAGAAATGAAATACGTTAAAGCTGCAACGGTTTTACCAGAAAGTTTAATTATTGAAATTCAAAAATATATACAAGGTGAAACAATTTACATTCCAAAACAAGAAACCAAACATTATAAATGGGGTACACGATCTGGAGGAAGAAAACAATTAGATGAAAGAAATAAAGCTATTAAAGAAGCGTTTAAAAGCGGAATTTCCATTCATCAACTTGCGGAGGAGCATTTTCTTTCCGGAGAAACGATTAAAAAGATCGTGTATTCTAAATAAAAATAAAAGAGTCTAGTTCAATTATTAAATTGAACTAGACTCTTTTTTGCTTTGTATCTATTGGATATATTGCGTATGAATGGACAAAATAATAGAAAAATGTGTCGTTTTTTTACTAAATAGAATATAGAACATTTGAGTGAAAAGCAGAAAGGTGAGCATTTATGAATCATATTGGACAAATAACGATAGAGCTTTTAATTGGTTTCTTTGTTCTATTAATTGCTACAAAAATACTAGGGAAAACACAAATATCTCAGCTAACCCCCTTTGATTTTATTTCAGCTATCGTCCTTGGTGAGCTCGTTGGAAATTCAATATATGATCCTAAAATTAAAGTGTGGTCTATTTTATATTCAGTATTTGTTTGGGTAATTTTAATTTATTCAATAGAAGTGATAACACAAAAAATAAGAGGAACAAGAAGGTTTTTTGAAGGGTATCCTTCAATTATTATCCGTAATGGAAAAATTGACCGAGAACAATTAAGTTCAAATCATTTAGATATTAATCAATTACAACAAATGCTTAGGCAGCAAAAAGATATTTTTTCAATTCGAGAAGTTGAATATATGATTTTGGAACCTAACGGAAACATAAGCGTTCTGAAAAAGAGCAAATATGAATCTCCTACTATAAATGATTTAAGTTTAAAACATAAGCCTGTATACTTACCAATTTCATTAATTAGTGATGGAAAAGTAGTGAAAGATAATTTGAGGGAAGCTGGTTTTGATGAAGGATGGCTGTATAAGCAAATAAAGCAAAGAGGGATTACTAAATTTGAGGATGTATTATATGCTGAATGGAAAACAGACGATGGTTTCTTTTGTCAGGAAATGGAGCGGTAAAATATAATCGATGTATGTAATATTCGTTTCTAAGTTATCTTTTACATATCAAAAAGCTGAATCATTGTATACAATAAGACTAGATCAACAATTTGTATGGAGTGATAAAGATGGAAGCTTTTATTAGAAGTGATCAATATAATTTTATAAAATCACAAGCTTATATTTTAGCAAATGGGCACGCAACGGCAAATGATAGAGGTGTAATTCAAGCGTTAAAATCACTAGCGATTGAAAAGATAATACATGTATTTGAGAATTTAACGGATGAACAGAAAGAGTTAATTGATACCGTATTAACAGTTCAAAATAGAGAAGATGCAGAATCGTTTTTACTGAAAATAAATCCGTATGTCATTCCGTTTCAGGAAGTTACAGCGCAAACATTAAAAAAATTATTTCCTAAAGCGAAAAAATTAAAACTTCCTGATATGGAAGAACTGAACATGAAAGAATTATCTTATTTAAGCTGGATTGATAAAGGGTCAAGCAGGAAATTTATAATAGCGAAAAATGATAAAAATAAGTTTGTTGGTCTGCAAGGAACGTTCCAGAGCTTAAATAAAAAGAGCATTTGTTCATTATGTCATGGACATGAAGAAGTTGGGATGTTTTTAGTTGAAATTAAAGGTGATGTACCAGGAACCTTTGTTAAAAAGGGAAACTATATTTGCAAAGATGGTGTAGCTTGTAATCAGAATATGAAATCACTTGATAAATTGAACGATTTTATTGAACGATTGAAGAAATAAAGAAGGAACCTCTAGTATTTAAACTGGAGGTTTTTATTTTTTGAAGAAGTAGTAATAGGCTTCTTTTGTAGCTGTAAATTTATAAAAAAAGTCGGGTCATTTATAATGAAATTAGATAAAAATATCTATTTGGATACAGTTGCTTATATGCAAGGAGGTAAAACATGAATTACATTTCACCGAAAGAAGAAATGTTAAAAGTGAAACGGTGGCCTAAAGATACGATAGCGGCAGGTCGTGGTCATACAGTTGCTCTTAAATCGGATGGCACAGTTGTGGCAGTGGGGCGAAATAAAGAAGGAGAATGCAATGTAAGCGGTTGGTGTGATATTGAAGCAGTCGCAGCGGGCAATGTTCATATGGCGACGAACACGGGTAATGCTCATACAATCGCTCTTAAAAGTGATAATACTGTGGAAGCGGTGGGGTGGAATAAGCATGATCAATGTGATGTAAACGACTGGCATAATATTGTATCGGTTGCGGCGGGGTGGCGTCGTACCATTGGCCTTAAACCGGATGGCACAGTAGTAGCAGTGGGGCGAAATAAAGAAGGAGAATGTAATATAAGTAGCTGGAGAGATATTGTGGTGGTCACGGCGGGTGACTGGCATACAGTTGGTCTTAAAATGGACGGAACAGTGACGACTGTGGGGAATAATCGATATGGCCAATGCAATGTAAGTGGATGGCGTGGTATGGTGGAGTTGGCGGCAGGTTATCTTCATACTGTTGGTTTGAAATCGGATGGCAAAGTGATGGCAGTGGGTAATAATAAACTTGGTCAATGCGATGTAGGCAGCTGGAAAGATATTATGGCAGTAGCGGCTGGTACGAATCATACAATCGGACTTAAATCAGACGGTACCGTGGTGGCAGTCGGCTGGAATGAGTATGGTCAATGTAATGTAAGCGATTGGCGTGATATTGTCGCGATAGCGGCGGGTTGTGCGCATACGGTCGGTCTGAAATTAGATGGCACGGTGGTAGCAGTAGGTGATAATACATACGGTCAATGCGATGTAGGTAGCTGGCGTAACATCCGATTGCCTAGCAAATAGTTAATTCACAACAAATCACTAGTAATATTATTCTATTTTAGGAGTAATTATGGAATAGGGTATGTAGATAAGAACCCCTTTTTAAAAGAGGTTCTTATTCTTTTCCATAAAATGAGTGTCTAAATGGAATTTTTGAACAAACTTTATTTCAAAGCTACAGTAGAAAGTATAAATTACAAATAAAGCATAGGAGAGCTGAAGAAATGCTTAAAAAGTTTTTGCTTTCTTTACCGGATGTTTTACTTGTATGCATTGTTATCTACATAACATACACAACTACTTTTAGTTTTGTACAGATGTTAGTAATTTCAATTGCAATCGGAATCGTCGGTGGTCTTGTTATAAAAATTTGTAAGGATGTATTCACGTATATAAGGTGGACAATTAAACAGAGGAAATCTTGAATATGTTGTATTGCTATTAGGAGGAGAGGAAATGAATAAGAAAAAGAGTAGAGTGAAAAATGAAATCGCACTTTGGACATTAACAGCGGTTGTTCTCATTATTGCATGGTACTTTTTTCAAAGATAAAAATGCATCGTACTTAAAAGGTACGATGCATTTTTATTATTTTTTTTGCCAATTTTCTTTTATAAAGTCTTCACGGCCAGATTCTTTTTGCTCAGTAGCATATTTCTCCGGATTTTTTTTATAAAAATGTTGATGGTATTCTTCAGCCTCATAAAAAGGTGCAGCCGGGCGAATTTCAGTTACGATTGGCTCTTTAAACATACCGCTTTCTGCAAGAGCTTGTTTTGATTTTTCAGCAAGCTCTTTTTGCGTTTCATTATGATAAAAAATAGCAGTGCGATAAGAGGGACCACGGTCAAAGAATTGTCCGCCATCATCAGTTGGATCGATTTGTGGCCAATATAAATCTAGTAATTTTTCATATGGAAAAATAGAAGGATCGAATGTAATTTGTACAACTTCTAAATGACCAGATGTACCAGCTTTTACTTGTTCATATGTTGGGTTTTCTACATGACCACCTGCATAGCCAGAAAGTACTTTATGAATACCAGGAAGTTCATCAAATGGCTTTACCATGCACCAAAAGCAACCGCCTGCGAAGGTTGCGAGTTCGTATGTTTTTTCGGACATTGTTGTAATCCTCCTAAATATATATGTTTTATATAGTATTATACAATCTTTTTTATTACGCAATAAAAAAGATTTAGAAGTAAAGGGAAATTGAAATATATTTCTTTATAAAGTCTTTAAAATTCCTTCAAAGTTTCTTTTTTTCTGAGTGTTATGATGTGAATCGAAGTGAAGATGTGAGGTGATAGACAATGAATCCACGTATGAAAATTAATAGTTTACAACAAAAAATGAAAGAGAGACTAATATGAAAAAGGAATTTATACAAAGCGATTTAAGAAATATATTGATTGCGGCATGCTTATTATTAGGGTTAGTTATTTTTGGATATTTTTTAATAAATAATTACCCAGGTACAAATGAAAAAAAGAAGTTAACAGATGCAACATCTACTTCAGAATCAATTACATCTATTGCTAATTCAGATGCCAAAAAAAGGGTTACAAAAACTTTTAATATTAAGGCGAAAGTAGCAAGTTTAGATTTGGGAGATGGGAAAAAGGTAGATGCATGGACCTTTGATGGAACATCACCGGGTACTCAAATTCGAGTTAAACAAGGTGAACGTATTGTTGTAAATTTGAAAAATGAATTGCCAGAACCAGTTACAATCCATTGGCACGGATTAGATGTTCCTGCGGCGGTAGACGGTGTTCCAGGTGTTACGCAAAATGCTATAAAACCAGGTGAAACATATACATACGCATTTAATGCTGATCAGGTGGGGACATATTGGTATCATTCACATCAAAAAAGTTCAATACAAACGGAGCGGGGACTATTTGGAACCATCGTTATTGAACCGAATAAACCAGCTGTAAAATATGAAAAGGATTATACAGTGGCGATCCATGAATGGAAAACAGGAGCCATAAAAACCCGTAAGCATAATGGCGAACAAGATAAAGATTGGGATAGCTACCCTAGCAATCATATTCGAAATGAAAAGGCGCAAACTTTAGAAGGCCCGTTAATGATGCCAAGTAATGATCAACTCAAAGATTTATCTGATGGAGATGATTACGATGTATTTACATTAAATGATACAAGTGAGGGACTACGATTGGATGCAAAACCAGGTGAAACAGTACGCCTTCGCTTAATTAATGCTGGGAATAATACGCATTTAATGACATTAGTTGGGGCGCCATTTCAAATTATCGCATTAGATGGTCGTGATATAAAAGGTGGGGACGAGCTAGATAAAGCAATTCTTCCGATGGGAGCTGCACAACGTTATGACCTTGTTTTTAAAATGCCGGAAACAACGAGTGTAAAACTTATTAATGTGGATCCATCTAAGAAAATGAATCGAATGTTAACGACGACTATTGGGAACGGTTCTTTGCCGAAAAAACCTATTGATATAAAGAGTTATCCATGGTTTGACTTTACGAAATATGGAGAAAAAGAAGTTGGCAAGTTTACGATAGATTCAAAGTTTACAAAGGTCTATGATATGGATTTGGCAGAAGGTGTGAAAGATGTAAATGGACAAGAAAAATGGGTGTATACGATTAATGGAAAGACATCACCTGACATTCCACCCATTAAAGTAGAGAAAGGAGATAAAGTTAAGATTCGCTTTAAAAATAAGGGAGAAGAAATTCATCCAATGCATTTGCATGGACATACATTCCAGGTTATTTCTAAAAATGGTAAACCAATGGAGGGAAGTCCGATTTACTTAGATACAGTTAATGTTTTTCCGGGAGAAGAATATGAAATTGCTTTAGAGGCAAATAATAGTGGACTATGGATGGTTCATTGTCATCATCTCGTTCATGCGGAAAAAGGAATGCATACGATGATGAATTATGAGGGGGTAACTACTCCATTTTCTACCGGAGATCACTCAGGTAATCATCCAGAATAATAATACGGAGGTTTTCATGCTTTATAGAATGATAGTATTTATTTTAACAAGTGTAAGTATATTTTTATTTTCTCATAGTAGTGTATTTGCTCATACAAGTGTTGTAGGAGCCACCCCTAAAGAAGGGGAGGTTCTTACAGTACAACCGGAACAGATTATTCTTGAATTTAGTGAACCAGTTACAGGAAATGTAGTCAATATTGAACTGCTAGATCCAAGTGCAAAGAGAGTGCAAGTATCAAAGGTTGAAATATTAGATAACCCAACAAAAATAAAAGTGAAATTACCAAACTTAAATAATGGTACTTACACAGTAAGGTGGTCTATGATTTCTGCAGACGGACATCCGAGTGAGGGCAGCTATCCCTTTTCAATTGGAGAAGAAGTACAAACTAATGTAGTGGTAGAGGGAAATGCGAGTGGGAGTGGCTCAGTATTTTCAGATGTTATGATAGTAACACTACGCTATATTGTAGAGGGAATGATTTTAATTGGAGCAGGAGTAAAGTGGCTCGATATGTTTGTTAAACGTTATAGATTACCGTCCATATTGCAAAGAATGAAGAATATGAAAAAGATTTTCTTCTCTATACTTGTAGTAGGATTAATAGCTGAATTAATAGTATATAAGTCAGTTATTCCGAAGGGAAGTTTACTTATTCATTCGCCATTTTCAGTTATTATTATGATTCAACTGCTATTATTAGTTCTTATGTCTTTGCAACATATGGGGAACGAATGGTATGCGCTAGTTTGGGGATTTCTTGTTGCGAGTTTTTCTTTCACAGGTCATGTATGGATTACTAATCCAAATTGGGCAGCAGTTATAATTAGAATGGTCCATGTTATGAGTATTGCAGTGTGGCTAGGAGCACTTATTTATTTAGTTCTTGTTATAGCGTGGACAACATTATACAAAATTACATTTGATCAAAAGCGTTTCCGTAAACATTTTAGCATTATTGCTGGTATTTCATTTATTCTAGCATTTCTTTCTGGGGAATTAATTGTGTTTCTACAGACAAGGAATTGGGTACTTTTTAATTTTAATTCAATATGGACGAACCTTTTAAATATAAAGATTCTTACTGTATGTATAATTACAATTGTAGCATGGAGACAAACGAAAACATGGGGTATCGATATTGGAACAGTTAATCGCCGTTTATTGCTCTTAGAAATGGTTCTAGCTATACTCGTATTATTAGCTGGTATTTGGATGAGTCAAGTTTCGTTTCCGGTGAATTCTGTAACAAGCTAAAATTATAATGTTCATAGGAGTTCTGTAATGTCAATCCGTATTAGATTGCTGTTGTCGTATGTTGCGATGGTAATTATTCCAATCGTTTTTTGCGGTATAGCAGTTATGTTAATTAGTGTTACTTTATTTGGTGATATTCGTATTGCAAAAGAAATCATTGGTCTTAATCAAAATAGTCATTCTCTCATTGATAAAGAGCAGGAGGGAGCTATTCGTACAAAAGAAGATGAAGATGATATTTTCAGTAGGTTGAAAATTCTTTCATCGTATGCTCCAGATAAATTGGAGGATATACATTTTTTAAAGGAAACTGATAAAGAATTAAACGATAATCAAGCAGGATTACTAATTCGAAAAAATGATGAGCTTACATATTCATCCCCATATTTTAAAATCTCTTCTTTTGATAAATACCTACCCGCATTTGAAACGGAAGGACAAAGAAAGGGAATGGATGTGAAAATAGAGGGTAATTCTTTTTACTATAAGCAATTTGATTACTACGATGAAGAGAAGGATAAGGTCAGTATTTTTGTATTTGAGTATGTAAATCCTTTAGAAGAAATGATTAGAGAATTTTTCCCGTATTTCGTATTCTCTTTAATACTTGGGTTAATTATTACGAATGGAATATTAACATATTTTATATCACGGAGTATTATTAAACCATTGCATTCATTAAAGCAGGCAACGGAAAGAATTCAAAAGGGTGATTTAGATTTTCAAGTAAAGCTACTTGCGAAAGATGAAATAGGTGAATTAAGTTTATCGTTTGAAGAGATGCGTGGCAGATTGAAGGAATCGGTCGAGTTGCAAATGCAATATGAAAAGAATCGTAAAGAGTTGCTTTCAAATATTTCTCATGATTTACGGACGCCAATAACGGCTATTAAAGGTTATGTACAAGGAATTAAAGAAGGTATCGCTCGAACTCCAGAACAATTAGATAAATATTTAACGATTATTTATCATAAAGTGTTTGATATGGATCAATTAATTGACGAGCTTTTTCTCTTTTCAAAACTTGATTTGAAAGAGGAACCATTTCAATTTGAAGAGGTTGAAATTAACCAATACTTATCTGATTGCATAGAAGAACTACAGCTTGAATTGCAAGATAAGGGAATTACAGTGAGATGGGATACTCAAAAGGATACTTCTATTTTGGTAAAAGGTGATCGTGAAAAATTACGTCGTGTTATTACAAATATCATTTGGAATAGTGTGAAGTATATGGATAAAGAAGAAGGATATATAGGAATTCGCATGACCGAATCTATTGATTATGTAACGATTTACATAAAAGATAATGGGGTAGGAATAGAAGAGAAGGCGTTGCCTCATATATTTGAAAGGTTTTATCGTGCAGATCATTCTAGAAATTCTAAAACAGGTGGAAGCGGACTTGGTTTGTCAATTGCACATCAGATTATCACACAACATGGTGGTGATATTTGGGTAGAAAGCAAAAAAGGTAAAGGAACGACGCTGGCATTTACATTACAAAAAATCAATTAGAAAAAGGAGAGCATCTTGAAAAGAATTTTAATTATTGAAGATGAAGCTATTATAGCAGAGTTAGAAAAGGATTATTTAGAGGTTGCTGGGTATACAGTAGATATTGATTACTCTGGCGAAAAAGGTTTACAAAGAGTTCTGCTGGAGGATTATGACTTGTTAATTTTAGACATAATGTTACCGGGAATAGATGGATATGAAATTTGTAAACAAGTTCGATTGGAAAAGGACATACCAATACTTATGGTGTCCGCAAAACAAGAGGAAATCGATAAAATTAAAGGGTTAGGTTTTGGAGCAGATGATTATATTATAAAACCGTTTAGCCCGAGTGAAATGGTGGCACGTGTAAATGCTCATCTAGCTCGTTATGATCGTTTAACAGGAAAACGAGAACAAATAAAAGATGAAATTCGTATTCGAGGATTACTTATTGATAAATCGGCCCGACGTGTATTTGTAAATGGAACTGAAATCATGTTAACAGGAAAAGAATTTGATTTATTAACTTGTATGGCAGAACATCCAAATCAAGTATTTAGTAAAGATCGTCTCTTTGAAACTGTATGGGGGATGGATGTAATTGGTGATGCAGCAACGGTTGCTGTCCATGTGAAAAATATTCGTCACAAAATTGAACTCGATCCATTTGATAAATCATATATCGAAACAATTTGGGGAGTAGGGTATCGTTTTACACAGTGAAAAAGGCCAGCAAAAATGCTGGCTTTTTTTGCGTAAGTAGATTAAGAAATTACAAACAAGATCCTCCGCTCACATCAATTAATTGTCCAGTAACCCAGCGGCTGTCTGGAGAAGCGAGAAATGCCGCGGTATCGGCAATATCTTCTACTTCACCTAAGCGATTAAAAGCGGAAATGGTAGTGGCATACTGTTTCATCATTGGATCGCTCAAGAGTCCTGCGTTCATATCGGTTTTAATAAATCCAGGAAGTATTGCATTCACTGTTATTCCTCGTGCTCCGAGCTGTTTTGCTAGCGTGAAAGTCATCGTATTAATAGCGCCTTTCGTCATACTATATGCAACGAAATCAGGTAAAGAAATACGAGTGGCAGTGGATGAAATATTAATAATTCGGCTATTGTCACGTAAACGAGATAGAGCTTGTTGGATGATAAAGAATGGTGCTTTTGCATTAACAGAAACCATTCTATCAAAAAATTGTTCAGTCGTTTCTTCAATAAAAGCACCAGGACCAATTCCGGCGTTGTTTATTAAAATATCAAATTTAGTACTACCAGTTCTTTTTTGTAATTCGCTATCTAAAGAACTATAAAGGGTTTCTACACCATGTAAAGATTCAAGGTTTGCACCGATAGAAAAAGCTGATCCGCCATTTGATTGAATTTCATAAACAGTTTCTTCAGCATCTTCTTTTCGATTTCCGTAATGAATAGCAACTAATGCACCGTCGTTCGCTAAACGTTTTGCAATAGCACGTCCAATTCCTCGGCTTGCTCCTGTAACTAATGCCACTTTTCCTTTTAACATAGTTTTCTCATCTCCTCAAAAAAATTTTTATGTTATTAAGTTGTTTTTCTTTATGTAGTAATGCGAACATACTTAAGTAATATATGAGTATGTGTAAGAAGTTCATTCTGATTTTGTTTTGAGAAAAAATAAATAGACTTCTCTTGAATTGATTGAATTTTATTTTTTTTTCGAAAAAAACGTTGACAATGAAAAGAACAACGTCCTATAATACGTTTAACAAATAAAAGTTAATTAAGAATCTTTCAACTTTATATGTTACATATGCAAAGAAGAGGAAAGTAGATGGTTATGATCGTTTCAGAGAGCTGCTCCTAGGCTGTGAGAGTAGTAACAATCGAATCATTGAATATCACCTCGGAGCATCGCTTGCGAAAGGGAAACTGAGTAGAGGGCGACGGCATCGTCTCCAGTAAAAGGACGGGGGTCTAATTGGACCTACAAAGCTTATATTTCGCGAGAAGTATAAGGAAGCTGAGTGGTACCGCGAAACTCTCGCCTCAGCAATCAAAGCTACTAAATTGTAGTAGTTGATTGCTGAGGCGAGAGTTTTTATTTTAAAAAATAGAATACGATAATGCGTAGAAGAGGAGAGTAAATGAAGAAAATTGTTTCAGAGAGCTGCCCAGAAGCTGTGAGGGTGGTAACAATTTCATCATTGAAAATCACCTCGGAGTACTACTTTTGAAAACTAGTAAAAAGTAGCGGAGTTGTTTCCGATAGAAAAACAAAAGTCTAATTGGACTTGCAGAGCTTATATTTCGTGAGAAGTGTAAGGAAGCTGAGTGGTACCACGATTCCCTCGTCTCAGCAATGGATTGCTACAAGTATGTATGTAATCGATTGTTGAGACGAGTATATTTTTAAGCTTTATATACTGAATATTCTGTTAAAATAACTCATCTCAGCAATCGATATAGAAATAGATTGCAAAAATAGAGAGAAAAAAGAGGAGCGATGTGAGATGGGAAACCAGTATATTTATATGAATGGGGAATTTGTAGAAAAAGAAAAGGCAGTTGTTTCAGTATATGATCACGGTTTTTTATACGGAGATGGTGTATTTGAAGGGATTCGTAGTTACGGTGGAAATGTATTTTGTTTAAAAGAACATGTAAAACGATTATACGAATCGGCAAAATCTATTCTACTTACAATCCCACTGACAGTTAACGAAATGGAAGAAGCAGTTTTACAAACATTGCAAAAAAATGAATATGCTGATGCCTACATTCGATTAATTGTTTCAAGGGGAAAAGGTGACTTAGGGCTCGACCCTAGAAGTTGTGTGAAACCGAGCGTTATTATCATTGCAGAACAATTAAAGTTATTCCCACAGGAATTTTACGATAATGGACTAAGCGTTGTATCTGTTGCATCGAGACGTAATACGCCAGATGCATTAGATCCACGTATTAAGTCAATGAACTATTTAAATAACGTACTTGTGAAAATTGAAGCGGCACAAGCAGGAGTGTTAGAGGCCCTTATGTTAAATCAACAAGGATATGTTTGTGAAGGATCTGGAGACAATGTTTTCGTTGTGAAAGATGGAAAAGTGTTAACACCTCCTTCTTACTTAGGGGCGCTAGAAGGTATTACGAGAAATAGTGTTATCGAGCTATGTGAACGACTTAATATTCCATGTGAGGAAAGGCCATTTACTCGCCATGACGTATATGTAGCAGATGAAGTGTTTTTAACAGGAACGGCAGCAGAATTAATTCCAGTTGTAAAAGTTGATTCAAGAGAGATTGGAGATGGAAAACCAGGAAGTGTAACGAAACAATTGACAGAGGAATTTAAAAATTTAACGAGAGAAAGAGGAGTACGTGTTCCAGGACTGGCGGAGAGCTTACTGTAGGTAGGGGAGAGGAGTTAATTAAAATGGAACAGCATACAACACGTGAGAAATTACAGTGTGAAGATGTGACAGGAGCGGGGCACGTTATTCAATGTTTGAAAAAATTAGGTGTAACGACTGTTTTCGGTTATCCGGGCGGAGCGATTTTGCCAGTGTACGATGCGTTATACGGAAGTGGTTTGAAGCACGTTTTAACTCGTCATGAACAAGCTGCCATTCATGCGGCAGAAGGATATGCGAGAGCTTCTGGAAAGATCGGGGTAGTCTTTGCTACCTCTGGCCCAGGGGCGACAAATTTAGTTACGGGTTTAGCAGATGCTTATATGGATTCGATTCCTTTAGTTGTCATTACAGGGCAAGTTGCAAAACCTCTCATCGGAAAAGATGGATTTCAAGAAGCAGATGTTGTCGGGATTACAGTACCTGTTACGAAGCATAATTACCAAGTTCGTGATGTGAATCATTTATCACGCATTGTACAAGAAGCTTTTTACATCGCCGAAAGCGGGCGACCAGGACCAGTATTAATTGATATTCCAAAAGATGTTCAAAATGAAAATGTAACAAGTTTTTATAATGAAGTAATTGAGATTCCAGGGTACAAATTAGAGCCTATGCCAGACGGTAGGAAGCTTAGAGAGGTAGCTAAAGCAATTTCCGAAGCAAAACGTCCCCTTCTTTATATTGGAGGAGGGATCATTCATTCGGGTGGTTCTGATGAACTTATTCAGTTTGCGAGGGAAAATCGTATTCCTGTCGTTTCCACTTTAATGGGACTTGGTGCATATCCGCCGGGAGATTCGTTATTTTTAGGAATGCTCGGCATGCATGGAACGTACGCTGCAAATATGGCAGTAACAGAATGTGATTTATTACTTGCGTTAGGTGTTCGCTTTGATGATCGTGTAACAGGAAAATTAGAACTCTTTTCTCCGCATTCGAAAAAGGTACATATTGATATAGATCCTTCGGAGTTCCATAAAAATGTAACTGTGGAATATCCGATTGTTGGAGATGTGAAAAAAGCGTTACATATGTTGTTACATATGCCAATTCGTACACAAACAAATGAATGGCTTACGAAAATAGAGGAATGGAAAGCGGAATATCCTCTTTCCTACAATCAAAAAGAATGTGAGTTAAAACCACAGCATGTTATTACTCTAGTAAGTGAATTAACGAATGGTGAAGCGATTGTTACGACAGAAGTAGGACAGCATCAAATGTGGGCTGCTCATTTTTATAAAGCGAAAAACCCACGGACGTTTCTAACATCTGGCGGACTAGGAACGATGGGATTTGGTTTCCCAGCGGCAGTTGGTGCTCAGCTTGCGAAAGAAGAAGAACTCGTCATTTGTATTGCGGGCGATGCTTCTTTCCAAATGAACATTCAAGAATTACAAACAATTGCTGAAAATAATATTCCTGTAAAAGTATTTATTATAAATAATAAATTTTTAGGGATGGTAAGGCAATGGCAAGAGATGTTTTATGAAAATCGTTTATCAGAGTCAAAAATCGGATCACCAGATTTTGTGAAAGTGGCAGAAGCTTATGGAGTGAAGGGATTAAGGGCGACAAATTCAACAGAGGCGAAACAAGTGATGTTAGAAGCATTTGCTCACGATGGTCCTGTCGTAGTTGATTTTTGTGTAGAAGAAGGTGAAAACGTATTTCCGATGGTTCCGCCAAACAAAGGGAATAACGAAATGATTATGAAGAGGTGGGAAGAATGAGTCATACTTTTTCACTCGTTATTCATAACGAGCCAAGCGTCGTATTACGTATAAGTGGGATTTTTGCTCGGCGTGGTTATTATATTTCTTCTTTGCATTTAAACGAAAGAGATACTAGTGGCGTTTCTGAAATGAAACTCACAGCAGTTTGTACTGAAAATGAAGCGACATTACTTGTCGGTCAGTTGAAAAAATTAATTGATGTACTGCAAGTAAATAAATTATAAGGAGTGTATGGAATATGAAAACGTATTATGAGAAAGATGCAAATTTAGAGTTATTACAAGGGAAAGCAGTTGCGGTCATTGGTTATGGATCTCAAGGTCACGCGCAGGCGCAAAATTTACGTGATTCTGGTGTGGAAGTTGTAGTTGGTGTTCGACCTGGTAAGTCTTTTGAAGTAGCAAAAGCAGATGGGTTTGAAGTAATGTCTGTTTCAGAAGCGGTTCGAACCGCGCAAGTTGTACAAATGTTATTGCCAGATGAACAGCAAGCGCATGTGTATAAAGCAGAAGTAGAAGAGAATCTCCGTGAAGGGCAAATGTTACTTTTCTCACATGGATTTAATATTCACTTCGGACAAATTAACCCGCCAAGTTACGTAGATGTAGCGATGGTCGCACCAAAAAGTCCAGGACATCTCGTTCGCCGTGTATTCCAAGAAGGAAATGGTGTTCCGGCATTAGTCGCAGTACATCAAGATGCAACAGGCACGGCATTACGTGTAGCGCTTGCGTATGCAAAAGGTGTAGGTTGTACACGTGCAGGTGTAATTGAAACGACATTCCAAGAAGAAACGGAGACAGATTTATTCGGAGAGCAAGCAGTGCTTTGCGGCGGGGTAACTGCACTTGTGAAAGCTGGTTTTGAAACGTTAACAGAAGGCGGATATCGTCCTGAAATTGCATACTTTGAATGTTTGCATGAATTAAAGTTAATTGTTGATTTAATGTACGAAGGTGGTTTAACGAACATGCGCCATTCTATTTCAGATACGGCTGAGTTCGGAGATTATGTAACAGGATCGAGAATTGTTACAGATGAAACGAAGAAAGAAATGAAACGTGTTCTTACAGAAATTCAGCAAGGTGAATTCGCGAAGGAATGGATTTTAGAAAATCAAGCTGGGCGTCCAACGTATAATGCCATGAAAAAAGCAGAGACAAATCATCAGTTAGAAAAAGTGGGGGCAGAGCTTCGTGAAATGATGAGCTGGATTCATGCACCGAAAGAATTAGTAAAGAAATAGAGAAAGAGATTGTAAGTGAAAAATACGTAAGAGGGGATTTGACAAGATGAGAAGTGACATGATTAAAAAAGGTTTTGATAAAGCGCCGCACCGTAGTTTATTAAAAGCAACTGGTTTGAAAGATGAAGATTTTGATAAACCGTTTATAGCTATCTGTAATTCTTTTATTGAAATTATTCCAGGTCATAAGCACTTAAATGAGTTTGGAAAACTTGTTAAAGAAGCAGTGCGTGCAGCAGGTATGGTTCCATTTGAATTTAATACAATTGGAGTAGATGACGGTATTGCGATGGGGCATATCGGTATGCGTTATTCGCTTCCGAGTCGTGAAATCATTGCAGATTCAGTAGAAACGGTTGTAAATGCACATTGGTTTGATGGCATGATTTGTATTCCAAACTGTGACAAAATTACCCCCGGTATGATGATGGCTGCACTTCGTATTAACATTCCAACTGTTTTTGTTTCAGGTGGACCGATGGCAGCTGGGAAGACTTCTAAAGGGGAGGTTGTCGATTTAAGTTCTGTTTTCGAAGGAGTAGGAGCTTATCAATCTGGGAAAATTTCAGAAGAAGAATTAAAGGATATTGAAGATCATGGCTGTCCATCTTGTGGTTCTTGTTCTGGTATGTTTACAGCGAACTCTATGAACTGTTTATGTGAAGTATTAGGTTTAGCTCTTCCTGGTAACGGAAGTATTTTAGCTATTGATCCAAGACGTGAAGAATTAATTAAACAAGCAGCAGAGAAATTAAAGATTTTAATTGAAAGAGATATTAAACCGAGAGACATTGTAACGGAAGAAGCAATTGATGATGCGTTCGCGCTTGATATGGCGATGGGCGGTTCAACAAATACAGTGTTGCACACATTGGCGCTTGCACAAGAAGCGGGTTTAGATTACGATATGAACCGCATTGATGCCGTTTCAAGACGTGTACCACATTTATGTAAAGTAAGTCCTGCCTCCAATTGGCATATGGAGGATATTGATCGAGCAGGCGGAATTAGTGCAATTTTGAAAGAGATGAGCCGAAAAGAAGGGGTGCTTCATTTAGACCGTATTACTGCTACTGGGCAAACATTAAGAGAAAACATTGCTCATGCAGAGATTAAAGATAGGGAAGTTATTCATTCTCTCGAAAACCCTCATAGTGAAGAAGGGGGATTACGTATATTAAAAGGAAACCTTGCGAAAGATGGGGCAGTTATTAAAAGTGGGGCAACAGAAGTAAAACGATTTGAAGGACCTTGCGTTATTTTTAATTCACAAGATGAGGCACTTGCGGGCATTATGCTTGGGAAGGTTAAGAAAGGCGATGTAGTTGTTATTCGCTATGAAGGACCAAGAGGCGGTCCTGGTATGCCGGAAATGTTAGCACCAACGTCAGCGATTGCTGGTATGGGATTAGGTGCAGATGTTGCGCTATTAACGGATGGACGTTTTTCTGGAGCTTCACGTGGTATTTCGGTAGGGCATATTTCGCCAGAAGCAGCTGCGGGGGGAACGATTGCACTTCTCAAGCAAGGGGATATCGTTTGTATTGATGTTGAGGAAAGATTGTTAGAAGTAAGAGTTAGTGATGAAGAATTAGATAAGCGTAAAAAAGAATGGAAACGACCAGAACCGAAAGTGAAAACTGGCTGGCTTGGACGTTATGCGCAGATGGTAACATCGGCGAATACAGGTGCAGTTCTAAAAATCCCGGATTTTGATTGAGCCAATTTAAAAGAGATAAGGATGATATGAAATGGTGCAAAAGGTAAAGGAGAGAGTGAAAATTGAAGATATCTTAATGGCACATAATTGCATGAAAGATATCGTTATTAAAACACCGTTACAACGTGATACAGTTCTATCTGAGAAATATGATTGTGACGTTTATGTAAAACGAGAAGACTTACAATTGATTCGCTCTTTCAAAATTCGTGGTGCGTACAATTTAATTCAAAGTTTATCAAAAGAACAATTACAAAACGGTGTTGTTTGTGCAAGTGCTGGTAATCATGCGCAAGGAGTTGCTTATACGTGTAATTTATTGAAGATTCCGTCGAAAATCTTCATGCCAACAACGACACCTAAACAAAAAGTATCGCAAGTACAATTTTTCGGTAGTGATTTTGCAGAAATTGTATTAGTTGGTGATACATTTGATAGCTCTTTCCAAGAAGCACAGCGCTATTGTGAAGAAAATAGAATGACGTTTGTTCATCCGTTTGATGATCCGCATGTAGTTGCTGGTCAAGGAACAGTGGCAGTTGAAATTATGCATGATATGGAGAAACCAGTGGATTATATCTTTACAGCAATTGGAGGCGGTGGGTTAGCATCAGGTGTTGGTACATATGTAAAAGGTGTTAGTCCTGCTACAAAGGTCATTGGCGTAGAGCCAATGGGAGCTGCATCTATGAAAGAGGCTTTTCTTCAAAACGAAAATGTCGCGTTAGAGAAAATAGATAGTTTTGTTGATGGGGCAGCTGTCAAAAAAGTAGGGAAGTTAACATTTGAAACGTGTAAAGATGTAATTGATGATATTGTTTTAGTACCAGAAGGAAAGGTTTGTACGACGATTTTAGAACTGTATAAGAAAAATGCAATTGTAGCTGAACCGGCTGGTGCACTATCTATTGCAGCGCTTGATTTATATAGAGATGAAATAAAAGGTAAAACAGTTGTATGTACGCTAAGTGGTGGAAACAACGATATTGATAGAATGCAAGAGATGAAAGAACGTTCTCTCATTTACGAAGGATTAAAGCATTATTTCATCATTGAATTCCCGCAGCGTTCAGGTGCACTAAGAGAGTTTCTTGATAAGGGATTAGGGCCAGAAGATGATATTACTCGTTTTGAATACATTAAGAAACATAATAAAGAAAATGGCCCAGCACTAGTCGGAGTAGAGTTGAAACATAAAGAAGATTATGAGCAATTAATTACTCGTTTTAAAGAAAATAATATTCAATTTATGGAGCTTAATAAAAATCCTATTTTGTTTGATTTGCTTATTTAATAGAAGGAAAGAGTTAGCATCCAAATAAAAAAGATAGATGCAAACAGCGGAAATGCTGCTTGTATCTATCTTTTTATAATTACACTATATACTTTCCATATTCAAGTAGGATAAAGCTAGTTAACCAAAAGAGTATCGCAATGCGAATAATTACATACATTGTAAATTCAAAGGTAGTAAGCTTTCGTTCACGTTTTATTTTTTTTTAGAAGTCTAACAGAAAAAAATGAACATAAAAGTAGAACGGCTATAGATATTTTATAAATATTCTCTAACAAACTTACATTTTCTAATAAGTCTTTCAGCATGTTTATCACCTATTCTGTAAAGTATGTTACAGAGAAATAGATTTTGCACTGTCTAGTTTCGTTTGTTTTTTATGTTCCCTGTATCATCAATATCTACATCAGTTGAAATCGTTTGTAAATACTGTAGAGCTTTTTTCTTTTCTTCCTCATTTACAGGTGAAATTTGGTTGTTGCGAATGATGTAAGGATTGAATGACATTTGGACATCCTTTCCTTTAAAAGTTAAAGTTAGTACGCCAGTTTCGGCGCTTTTCCCACTTACATAACTTGGGAATAAAAAGTTACCTAATGAATAAGCGATAGGAACGTTATTATAATACTCAAATCCTTGTAACCAATGCGGGTGACTCCCGACAATCGCGTCAGCTCCTGCTTCAACCATTTTAGGTACATATTGTTTTTGGTATTCTACCGGACGATTTGATTTTTCAACGCCCCAATGCATATAGATGATTAAATAGTCTGCATCTTTCTTTTGCTCTTTAATTGTTTTTGTTACAAGATTTAAATCATATCCGTTCGCAACGCCAGGTTTATTGTCACCAGCTACCCAATTCGTATCAGGCATAAATCGAACGAAGGAAAGAAATTTGAACTTTTTCCCTTTTACAGTCATTTCTCGTGCAGTATATGCATCCTTTGCATTCTTTCCGGCTCCAATGTAAGGGAACTTTAATTTTTCAACGTGAGAAATTGTGTCTAATAATCCATCTTGCCCATAATCAAGTGTATGGTTATTCCCAATATTTACGATGTCATATCCCGTGTTTTTAATAGCTTTTAGTGTAGATGGATCACTTTTAATCCAAAACAGTTGTCCAGGAGCTTTCTTTTCTCTCGTTGTAAATGCTGACTCTAAATTAACGAAAGAAATATCAGCTTTTGTTATTTCTTCTTTTACATGTTGGAATGGATAATCAGCCCCGTTTTTTTCGATTACAGGACGTAATTGCCAATCGAACATTGTATCACCAGAGAAGGTGAGTGTGATTTCCTTGTCTTCTATTTTCTTTTCACTTGTTGAAGCTGTTTTACTAGATTTGTTTTGCAAATCGGGTTTGTCTTTCGCTTTTGAAATAAAAGAGTAGTTAACTAATAAAACAATTGGTGTAATGCAAAAGGCTATTAACAGAAATCGTTTTAGTAAAGTTTTCATAAATACCTTCCCTTTTGAGTTTATACCGCAATTTGTGGGCAATAAAACTCGCGCTAGTTAAAGTTTCACTTTAAGTATAACTACAAATGCAGTTTATGTAGTGAAAACATTTGTTAATATTCTCAATATTAAGTTAACATATAGATAACCTGTAAATCAATGTATAAACCAAAATATAGAAATAAAGAATTCGAAGGGTGAAGAACGAGAGATGGTTATATTAGGAGCAGTTGTAAATGGGATTTGTATTATATTTGGTACTTTACTAGGAAAATTATTTAGTAGAATTCCAGAAAGTATGAAGGGAACAATTATGCATGCAATCGGTTTAGCAGTTACTGTGCTTGGACTTCAAATGGCATTGAAAAGTGAAAATTTTCTTGTTGTCATTTTAAGTTTAGTTATTGGTACCGTCATCGGGGAATGGCTACAACTAGAGGAAAAGTTAAAGCTGTTAGGAGATTGGCTAGAAAATAAAGTTGGATCGAAAGGGAAAGGGAGCATATCAGAAGGGTTTGTAACAGCTACTTTAATTTTTGCAATTGGTGCGATGGGCATACTTGGTGCACTCGACAGTGGGATTCGCGGAAATCATGATATTTTATTTACAAAGGCGATTATCGATGGGTTTATTTCTATTATATTAACGACAACTTTAGGAATTGGCGTAGTATTTTCGGCGATTCCAGTTATTTTATATGAAGGAGGGATTGCGGTTTTTGCAACACAAATTAATAGTTTGGTCCCGAAAGAATTAATGAATCAATTTATAGTGGAAATGACAGCTACAGGTGGTATTATGATAGCCGCTATTGGATTGAACTTACTTGGTATTATTAAAATTAAAGTTGCAAATTTACTGCCAGGTATATTGGTAGTTGGAATAATTGTTTCACTTATTTACGGTTACGGTTTAATAGTAAAGTAGTAGGGGATGGATATATATATGGAGGAATTTCAATATACAAAACGTGTTCATAACATATTGAAGATTGCAGCAGAAGAGGCGGAAAATAATATTATTCAATCAACTCATCTGTTTATCGGAATGAGTAAAGAAGGCACTGGAGTTTGTAGTGAGTTGTATATGTATTTGTTTCGTAACTTGGGTACGGATTTTTTAGAAAAACTTTCAATACGAAAACAATACGATTCACCGTATCAAGAGTATAAAAAAATAGGACAATATAAGGTATCTTATAAGGTGCTAGAAATTTTACAAATAGCGAAGAAACGTATGGAACGTTTCCAGCAAGTAATAATAAATGAAGGGCATGTTATATATGCGCTATTTCGCACGGATACGTTTATTGGAAATGCACAAATACAAAAAGATATATTACGTATTATAGCTGAGCCAAGAGATTTAGCGGTTGATCTAAAATATTTTGTTCCTACTTATAATCATTTAATTTGTACTGTTAGAAAGGCTAGCCCTTCTGATTTTGAAAAATTAGCAAGTTTTGTTAATGAGGAATTTGGTGAACGTTGGTTACATTCAATAGAGTATGGATTTCGTACATATAAAGAAAATGTCCCTATTTATATAGCAGAACAAGAAGAAGTGATAGTAGGTTTCGCTTGTTATGATGTAGTGAGAGGAAAGAAGGGATTGTTTGGTCCAATGGGCACAGCGAAACAAAATCGCGTGAAAGGTGTAGGTAAGGAATTGTTACATCGTTGTTTACATAGTATGAAGCAAGAAGGATATGAATACGCAATTATTGGACAAGCAGGTCCGATTGAGTTTTATGAGCGAAATTGTGATGCGCGTTTAATACCGTTAGAGAATAAGTAACCAACTCCATATATGGGAGTTGGTTTTTTTATGAAAATAATGTAGAGATGTAGTGGTTTTCACTAGAAAATAGCGGGTTTTTTAGTAAATCTTACAAATAAAGCAAATTACTAAACTTTTTACAAGAAAGGGTGTAGAATGGGTATCTAAAGAAAGAAGGTGTGAAAATGGCCAACTGGAAACGAAATTTAATGATTTGTTGGCTAGGTTGTTTTACCACTGCAGCCGGTATGAGTTTAGTAATTCCTTTTTTATCTTTTTATATTGAGGAATTAGGGGTGACTGGCACTTCTAGCATTGCACAGTGGTCAGGACTTGCATTTGGTATAACATTTTTAATGGGTGCGATCGTATCACCAATATGGGGAAAGCTTGGTGATATACATGGACGGAAATTGATGCTGATTCGTGCGAGCCTTGGTATGGCGATTATTATGACGCTTATGGGGTTTGTAACGGACGTGTATCAACTAGTCGCACTAAGATTTTTGATGGGAGCGGTATCTGGTTTCCTTTCAACAGCGATGACATTTATTGCAGCAGAAACTCCGAAAGAACATTCAGGTTGGGCAATCTCCACAATTTCAACAGGTGGCGTGAGCGGTTCTTTACTTGGCCCATTACTTGGTGGTTATTTGTCTGAGTTAATTGGAATGCGCCATGTTTTTCTTGTTACAGGAGCTTTTTTATTCCTGTCTTTTCTCATCGTTTTTTTCTTCCTACATGAAGAGAATCACTCCGCTCAAGCAAAAAAAGTACAACCGAAAAAAGTATGGACGATGGTTCCAGCAAAGCATTTAATTATTAGTTTATTTGTAACAACATTTATTATTCAACTTGCGAACATGTCAATTCAACCTATTATTACATTGTATGTAAAGAATTTAGAAGGCCCAGGAACAGCTCATATTGAAATGATTGCAGGCGCAGTCATGTCTGCGACAGGTTTAGCTATTATTATGGCAGCTCCTAAGTTAGGTAGATTATCAGATCGTATTGGACCTCAAAAAACGTTAGTTGTGGCGTTGTTTGCGGCAGGAATTATATTTATTCCGCAAGCATTTGTAACCTCAGCTTGGCAACTATTAATTCTTCGCTTTTTATTAGGTATCGCACAAGCAGGACTATTACCTTCCGTACAAACTCTACTAAAACAACATACACCAACCCATGTAACGGGAAGAATATTTGGGTATAATCAATCGTTTCAGTTTTTAGGAAATATGATTGGACCAGTACTTGGTGGACAAATTGCAGCTCATGCAGGCTTCCAATATGTTTTCTTCTCTACTTCATCACTATTATTTATTGCGTGCATTTGGGTTTATTTTCACAATAAGAACGAAGAGGTATCAGAGAAACGACATTTGGAAGTTAGTTAACTAAGTGAATGAAAAAGAAAAGGATGAAGCAACGATTGCTTCATCCTTTTCTTTAAAATTGGAGACAAAGATAGCTTAATGTACCAAGCTCGTAACTGCGGTGAATGACTTTACCGTTATTTTCACCGCTTCCCATAGCGATAAATAAAGGAACGAAATGCTCTGCTCTTGGTACTGCTAATTGTGCATGAGGGGCATTGTTCTCCCAATTAAATAATGCATCTTTATCAGTAGTCTGCATATGTTTAATAATCCAATCATCAAATTCAATTGCCCATTGTTCGGGTGTAGTTTGATTCCATTTTAAAGCTCGTAAGTTATGAACGGTAACACCGCTCCCTATTACTAAAATATCTTCTTGTCCAAGTCCTTTTAGTGCTTCGCCAACCTTAAATTGCTCTTTTGCAGCAAGGAATGGATTGACTGATATTTGGACAACAGGAATATTTGCTTCTGGATACATGCGATGCAGAAGAGTCCATGAGCCATGATCTAAACCTCTCGTCATATTATGATGGACTGGAATACCTTTGTTTTTTAATTTTGTTTCTAACATAGATGCAATGTTAGAAGAGCCTTTCGCACGATATTTGATTTCGTATAACTCAGGAGGAAAACCTCCAAAATCATAAATTGTTTCATATTCTTTATCTGATGAAGAAATCGTTAACACTTCGCTTTCCCAGTGAGCGGTGAAAATAACAATTGCTTTCGGTTTGTATGTTTCGCCAAGTGTTTTTAAAAACCTTGTATAGTTTGTATCTTGAATAGCAAGCATCGGTGATCCGTGTGCTAAAAATAATGATGGCATCATATTAGAAACCTCCCAAAAATATAATAATTACTTTATGTAAGTAACTATATAATTTTATTTTCTGTTCGTCAATATATTAGTTTAAGAGCTAATTGGAAAAGTGGGTCATTTGTCATAATGAAGGCAATTGCATATAATACATAATAAGAATAATGAATGGATATTCATTTTTTGATATACATAATAGAGTTGGGGGCTGACGAAATGAACGTACAGGAAAGTTTCGTTACGGCATTGGATGGATCGGAAATTTATTTGCGTAAGTGGTTACCAGAAGGAGATCCGCGAGGGATTATTCAAATTGCACATGGTATGACAGAACATGCAGGTGTTTATACAGACTTTATTACTGCTTTATTAGAAGCAGGGTATGGTGTTTATGCGCATGATCATAAAGGTCATGGGAAAACAGTGAAAAGAGAAGAAGATTATGGTCATTTTGAACCAAATGTAGGTTGGAGTGAGGCTGTGTCTGATGTTGTTTTTGTATCAGAAACGATAAGAAAAGAGCAGACATGTCCGTTGTTTTTACTTGGACATAGTATGGGTTCTTTTTTATCAAGACGTGCTGTACAACTTAAAGGTGGATTATATGATGGATTCCTTATTTCAGGAACTGGTGGGAACCCGGGATTCTTAGGAGTCATTGGTCATAAAGTAGCGACAATCGAGATGAAACTACGCGGGGCAAAAACGAAAAGTCCGATGCTAAACTTTTTATCTTTCGGAAATTTCAACTCACACTTTAAGCCAAATCGTACGAAATTTGATTGGTTATCTTCAGATAATAATCAAGTTGATAAATATATTGCGGATCCGTTATGTGGATTTATTTGTACAACAAGCTTTTATCGCGAATTGTTTTCCGGTGTATTAGAAGTAAATAAACTAGAAGAGTTTAAGAAAACACCGAAAAATCTTCCAATACATATTTTTTCAGGAGATCGTGATCCTGTTGGGGATATGGGGAAAGGTGTAAAAGAAGTATATGAAAATTATAAAAAATGTGGCGTGAAAGATGTAACGCTGCGTTTATATGAAAATGGAAGGCATGAAATGTTCCACGAAGTAAATAGAGATGAAGTATTTCAAGATTTGATTTCTTGGTTAGATGGGCATATTGTATGAGAAGAAACCTCACTTTTTTCAAGTGAGGTTTCTTTGAGGAAATGGAGGAATAGTTATGAGTGAATTTGTAAATAAAGAGTATATAGAAATAGATTTTCAAGATGTTTTGATTAAAGAAGAGGAATTGAAAAATTGTACCTTCATAAAATGCTCTTTTAGAGGGGTAGATGCAACGGAAGTTTCTACTGAAAATTGTAATTTCATAGAATGTGATTTTACCGGTGCTCTATTTAACGCTTCTATCCATCAAGGAACTACATTTGCAAATTGTAAGTTTGTTGGTGTGAATTTATTCGTATCGAAGTTTGAAGAATGTAAAATGACTGGCTCTGATTTTGAAGAAGCGAATTTAGACGGAATAACTATAATATCGGGCGATTGGTCATATACGAATTTAAGGTTCGCGAACTTAAGTAAACAAATGTTAAAGGGTATACGTTTAATTGAAGCTGACCTATATGAATGTAATTTAGAAAAAGCAGATTTACGTGAAGCAGATTTAACAGGTGTACAACTAGGGAAGGCGAAACTTAGCGGTGCAAATTTAAAAGGGGCGATAGTTGATAGAATTGATTTTACAAGTTTTGATTTGAAAAATGTGAAATTAGATATAGCGCAGGCAGTTGCAGTAGCAAGATGTTATGGGGCTAAGGTGAACTAAATTGTTTGTAAAACCGTTCAAATTGTTGAACGGTTTTACAAATTATAATAGTAGTATAATAGTGAATGAGGTGTTAATAATATGGAAGATAAAACATTAGGTATACTACTAGATGTTGTTGGGGAATTATTTTCAGATGAAATATCAATCGCTGTTTCGAATACGAAAGAATATATTTACTATCGGCCAAGTAAACGAATTGATTTAAAGATTAGCGCCGGGAATCCTATTAAGGAAGGAACGATTGCTCATAAAGCAATGGTAACGAAGCAAAAAGCCTCTGAGTTTATTAACCGAGATGTTTTCGGTATTCCTTATCATGGAATGGCCGTACCATTTTCAAATAATGGAAGGATTGAAGGTTGCGTGACGGCAATTTATCCCGCTTTAACGGATGGTAAGTCAGTCGTTACTTTAAAAACAACAGACGGATGGGTTCCAGTTCCTTTTGCAAAGGTCATGTATTTAGAGGCTAAAGATAAAAAGACATATGTGAACTCAGAAGAGTTAACAGGAACACATAAATACTCTCTACAAGAATTCGAATACTTGCTTCCGAAAGATTCGTTTATTAGATGCCACCGTTCCTTTATTGTAAATGTTAATCATATTAAAGCGATTTATCCTGATACCCATTCTACTTTTTTACTTTCTATGGATAACGGAGAGAGGGTACCAGTAAGTCAATCATACGCCAGTTATTTTCGTAAGCTTCTAGGATTCTAAAATTTTCTGCTTTAGAACCTAGATTTGCTGTTTTATCTGAATTTTCGGCATTGTGTAAGAAAATCCCTGTTTTGATGGTGTTAATGTGTAAAATAATTATGAATATTCATTGGGAGAGGGATTACATATGGAGAATAATTTAGATAGAATTAGAGATCAACGATTAAAAGATCGAGTAGTTACACCTGAAGAAGCAGCTTCATGGATTGAAAGTGGAATGACTTTAGGATTAAGTGGATTTACACGTGCTGGTGATGTAAAAGCAGTCCCATTTGCACTTGTAAACCGAGTTAAGAATGATAAATCTTTTAAAGTAAATGTTTATACAGGGGCTTCCTTAGGTTCGGATGTAGATAAATTATTTGCTGAGGCAGGAATTTTAGGGAAAAGATTGCCTTTCCAAGCAGATGCAACTATGCGAAAAGGAATTAATAACGGGGACTTTTTATTTGTGGATCAGCACTTATCTCATACAGCAGAGTTACTTCGTGCTGACGTTATGGATATAGATTTTGCTATCTTGGAAGCGGTTGCGATTACTGAAGATGGAATGATTATTCCAACCACTTCAATTGGAAATTCCTTAGCATTCTCCTTAAATGCTAAGTCTATTATTATTGAAATGAATATGGCTCAATCTACGCAATTAGAGGGGCTGCATGATTTATATGAACCAGGTAAACAAGGGGAAAGACTCCCTATTCCGCTCGTAAAAACGGATGATCGAATTGGAACAATCGGTATCCCAATTGATGCTGAAAAAGTGAAGGGAATTGTGTTTACGAATCAACTGGATTCGCCATCGACAATTGTTCCTCCAGATGAAGAAACTGTTATTATGGCACAGCATTTAATAGAGTTCCTTCGAGAAGAGGTTAAAGTAGGTCGATTAACAAATCGTTTAGCACCGTTACAATCGGGAATTGGTTCAGTTGCTAATGCAGTATTGCACGGCATGCTAGATTCGGAGTTTGAAGATTTAGAAGTATATTCTGAAGTTTTACAAGATGCGGTCTTTGATCTAATGGATGCTGGGAAAGTCAATTTTGCTTCCTGCTGCTCCATCACGCTTTCTGAAGAGAAAATGCAACAAGTATTTTCTAACTTTGAAAAATATCGTGACAAATTAATGATGCGCCCGCAAGAGATTTCTAATCATCCTGAAATCATTCGTCGCCTTGGATTAATCTCGATTAATACTGCTTTAGAATTAGATATATACGGAAATGTTAATTCTACTCATGTTTTAGGTACAAAAATGATGAATGGTATTGGTGGTTCTGGTGATTTTGCGAGAAATGCACGCCTAGCTATTTTTGTTACTAAATCGATTGCAAAAGGTGGCAACATATCAAGCATCGTTCCTTTCGTTTCTCATGTAGACCATACTGAACATGATGTAGATGTTATCGTTACTGAACAAGGGTATGCGGATTTAAGAGGACTAGCGCCAAGAGAAAGAGTGGAACTAATTATTGAGAATTGCGTACATCCAATGTATCGTGAACAGCTACGAGCTTATTACGAGGAAGCAAAAACAAGAGGTGGACAAACTCCTCATATTTTAGAAAAAGCTTTTTCTTGGCATACAAACTATGCTAAAAATGGAACAATGCTTGAAGCGGTAGTAGAAACTGTTTAGAAGTGCAAAAATGATTCTTAATATAATATGCCATAAAGGGTAAAAGAAAAAGAACGCCAATTTTCAGGAATGGCGTTTTTTTCTTTTAAAAAATTGGTACCTATTATGAGGAATTATAAAAGTAATCTCTTATTTACGGAAATAAGAGGTTTTTTAAATTATTTTTTCGAATCATTTTAATAGTTTATATATCAAAGGTGAGGAGAAAGAATCATGAAGATAAGAAATGCGTTACTAAGTGAAGCAAATGAATTAAGTGAACTTGCACTACATTCAAAAGCAACGTGGAACTATAGCGAAGCATTCATACTTGCTTGTAAGGAAGATTTAACAATTACCGAAGGGTACATAAGTAATAATTTTGTATATGTTTTAGAAAATGAAAATACGAAGATTGGATTTTTCTCATTTTTACGTAACGATAAAGCTCTCGATTTCTTATACATTCATCCTCGTTACAAAGGAAAGGGCTATGGGAAAATAATGTGGAAGTTTGTAATAGAGCAAGCAAATGAGCTAGGAATAAAAAGTTTTACAATTGATAGTGATCCGAATGCAAAAGGGTTTTACTTGAAGATGGGAGCAAAGTTAATAGGAGAGACACCATCAACGGTTTTTGAGGATCGTTTACTGCCTCTTTTGCAATATGATGTGTAAAACAATTAATAGTAGGAGAAGATTAGAATGGATGATGTAAAGATAAAAAGGATATATGAAGCACTAGTAAAATCATGGTCTATTGAAACAAGTTCAAAGTGGACTATTGAGAATCCGGCAAAGGGACAGTGTGGTGTAACGGCTTTAGTCGTTCAAGATATATACGGAGGAAAAAGCAAAAAGACAAAAGTAGGGGGAGGTGTGGCATTTTTATAACTGTATAGTTGGACAGAGGTTTGATTTTACAGAGACTCAGTTCAATGGAAGATTGAATTATTTGGATGTGGAATCAAATCGAGAAGAAGCATTTGCAGATACAAATGAAAAACAATATAGCATTTTGAAGGAAAAGATAATGAAAGAATTCAAATTATCTTTTGACTCTTAATCTTGAATAAGTTACTATAATGGTGGTAACTTATTAAAGGGAACTTCATAGAGTTGAAAGGGGAAATACTTTTGAAAACAACTTATGTAAACGCTACAATCGTAACGATGAATGAACAAAATGAAGTGATAGAAAATGGATATATCATTGTAGAAAATGATCAAATTATAGATGTAAAGAGCGGAGAATTCGCTAATGATTTTGAAGTAGATGAAGTAATTGACATGAAAGGAAAATGGATATTACCAGGGCTTGTAAATACACATACACACGTTGTAATGAGTCTCTTAAGAGGTATTGGCGATGATATGTTATTACAGCCGTGGCTTGAGACGAGAATTTGGCCACTTGAAAGTCAGTTTACTCCAGAGCTTGCGGTCGCTAGTACGGAATTAGGATTACTTGAAATGGTGAAAAGTGGTACAACATCATTCTCTGATATGTTTAATCCAATTGGAGTAGATCAAGATGCAATTATGGAAACGGTATCAAGAAGTGGGATGCGAGCTGCTGTTTCAAGAACTTTATTTAGCTTCGGAACGAAAGACGATGAAAAGAAAGCAATCGAAGAAGCTGAGAAATATGTAAAGCGTTATTATAACGAAAGTGGCATGTTAACTACGATGGTTGCACCGCATAGTCCATATACATGTTCTACAGAACTGTTAGAAGAATGCGCACGAATTGCAGTAGAAAATCAAACGATGGTTCATATTCATCTTTCGGAAACAGAGCGTGAAGTACGTGATATTGAAGCGCAGTACGGAAAACGTCCAGTAGAATATGCAGCAAGTTGCGGGTTGTTTAAACGCCCAACAGTTATTGCACACGGTGTAGTATTAAATGAAAATGAGCGTGCATTTTTAGCAGAACATGATGTTCGAGTAGCTCATAACCCGAATAGTAATTTAAAACTAGGATCTGGTATAGCGAATGTAAAAGCGATGCTAGAAGCAGGAATGAAAGTAGGAATTGCAACAGATAGTGTAGCATCCAACAACAATTTAGATATGTTTGAAGAAATGCGTATAGCGACATTATTACAAAAAGGTATTCATCAAGATGCAACAGCATTACCAGTTGAAACGGCTCTTACACTTGCGACTAAAGGAGCTGCTGAAGTAATCGGCATGAAACAAACAGGATCACTTGAGGTCGGAAAGTGTGCCGATTTTATCACAATTGATCCATCTAATAAGCCGCATTTACAACCAGCAGATGAAGTGTTATCGCACCTTGTATATGCTGCTAGTGGAAAAGATGTAAGTGATGTAATCATTAACGGAAAACGTGTCGTTTGGAATGGCGAATGTAAAACGTTAGATGAAGAGCGTATTATATTTGAAGCAAGTCGTTATAAACGAGGTTTGCAAAGATAGGTAATTATATGTAGTTGAAAAAGCTATCCTTTTTTAAAGGATAGCTTTTTTCTTGGACGAATAAATATTCAAAAGAATGTCGCATCTTTCTGTTAGTATTTCTGCTATAATATATTACACTTTATAATATATTATACTTAAGGAGAACAACTCATGAAGCGAAAAAAGAGCCATTTAATGGTAATGGCACTTGTTACATCTTTATTATTAACAGCTTGTAATAATAAAGCGAATAAAAGTGACACAGAGGCAAAAGAACAAGTATTAAATGTAACAGTATCTGAAGAAATTCCTTCTCTTGATACTGCGAAAACGATGGATGGTACATCAGCACACGTTATGCAAAACATATTTGAGGGGTTGTATGTATTAGATGATCAAGATCAGCCTATTCCAGCAGTAGCAAAATCGTTTAAAAGAAGTGAAGATGGTAAAAAATATACATTTGATTTGCGTAAAGATGCAAAATGGTCAAATGGAGACAGTGTGACAGCAAATGATTTTATGTTTGCATGGAAACGTGCAATTAACCGTGAAACAGCGTCTCAATATGCGTACATGCTCTTTCATGTGAAAAATGCGAAAGAAATTAATAAAGGAACAATGCCTCTTGATAACCTTGGAGTTAAAGCAATAAATGATTATAAGTTAGAAGTGGAACTCGAACAGCCAATTCCGTATTTTTTACAGTTGTTAGCACTGCCGATTTACTTACCACAGCATGAATCATTTTTGAATGAACAAGGAAAGAATTATGCATTGGAACCTAGTAATCTCATATATAACGGGCCGTTTGTATTAGAGAAGTGGAAGCATGAACAAGAGTTTCAATTAAAGAAGAATGCTACATATTGGGATCAAAAGAAAGTGAAATTAGACGAAATAAACTTTCAAATTGTAAAAGATACAATGACGGTTGTTAATTTATACGAAACTGGTGATTTGGATCGAGTGCCTATTAATTCTCAATTTGTAGATAAGTATAAGGGAAGTAAGGACTTACATATGTCGAGCGATTCAGGAATTGCTATGATACGTTTTAATGAGAAAAATAGTGCGTTAGCAAATAAAAAGGTGCGACAATCTATTTCATTAGCGTTAAATAAAGAAGATTTCGTTGCTCACTTTATTAATAACGGGGCAAAGTCTGCAAGTGGACTTGTACCGGCTGGTCATATAAATGAAGAGACTGGTAAAGATTTTAGAAAAGATAATGAAGATCTTTCTCCATATGATTTGCAAAATGCGAAAAAGATTTGGGAAGAAGCGAAAAAAGAACTGGGAGTAGAAGAAGTAAACCTCGAGTTTTTAACGTATGAACAAGATAATGCAAAACGTATGGCAGAATATATAAAAGGTGACTTAGAAAAGCATTTGCAAGGACTCACGATACAAATTAAACAACAGCCATTTAAGCAAAAATTACAGTTAGAACAAACAGGAGATTACGATATATCTATGGCAAATTGGGGACCGGATTATAAAGACCCAATTAGTTATTTAGAACTCTTTACGACGGATAATCAAAATAACAAAATGAATTATTCTAACCTTCACTACGATGAATTAATAAAGAAAGCGAAAAGCGATTTTGTACTAGATCAAAAGAAAAGATGGGAAGCATTGCAAGAGGCCGAGCGTATTCTGCTAGAGGATGCTGCAGTTGCACCGCTTTATCAAATGGGATCAGCTTACGTACAAAAGGATTATGTAAAAGGAATTGAGAAGCATCAATTTGGTGGTGTTTATACGTATAAGAATGCTTATATCGCTAATGAATAAATACAAAAAACCTTACTTTTTAAAAAGTAAGGTTTTTTAAAGAGTACATGGAATAAGGGAATACAGTACAAATCAGCATACAAACAATCTCTTGTTGTAACTATGTTTGTTTTTAATTATATAAAAAATATTAGATTATATATTTTGTCATTGATATACTTAAAAGGTAATTGAGGTATTAAGATGAATCGATAGCGATGTTTGTGTATAATTATTTGAGTATTATAAAAATAAGGGAGCTTAAGTATTTGATTTGAACGGGGCCTTTTCTATATGAATGAATTGGTATGTATAATACTTGGGAATCTCAGGGGATCCTTTGAAGCTAGAAAAAGCAGAGGCAAATTCCATGTACCATTAGGTCCTGGTGTAGGTTTATGGGGATTTGGTTTAGAAGTTAATGTTAAGGAATAAAGGGGATAATTAGTATGAATAAGAAAGTAAAAAGATTTAAATATTTTATGGTTGTATTAGCCTGTATTGCAATTTTTGGTACAATTTTACCTAATGCATTAGATCCAACTGAAACATTAGCAGGTAACATCTCAGTTGCAGTTTTTGGTACAATGGGTACTTGTTTATTATTTTCTATTACTTATTTTATTATAAAAACAGCTATTTTAAGAGGTGGGAAATAAGATCGTACAAAATTTAGAGTTAGAATTTTAATTCATATACATAAAAAAGGAGAATTTCTATGAAATTACTACGTTTATTTATGATTCTCACTCTTGTTGTATTGTTAAGCGCATGCAATACAGCAACACAAGTCACAAAGGTTCAAAGAAATGGCGAAACGACTTTAAAAATTGGTTCGTTGCAAGGGTATTACGATGTGCAAACGATTAAAGCTGAAAAAGGAAATGTGGAAATTCCTTATGAAGCAGCCGTTGAAGAAGGTACGATTTTATTGCAAGTTACAAAAGGTGATAAGGTTATTTATGAAGAAGAAGTCACTTCTCAAAAAGAAGGTCTGCTTTCTTTTGAAGCGCCAAAATCCGGATCATATGATTTAATTGTACGAGTGCAGGGTGAAAAAGAGAAAGCAAAAGAAATTCAAATACATACTAAGCTATGAAAAAATGGCAAGTGGAGTGCACCCGCTTGCCGTTTCTATTTTCGGTTGATTCTATCACAACATATGTTTATTAATGTAAGAAATGCTTCGCTGAGTCCTGCTGTTTATTCAGCCGAAATTCCTGATGAAGTTAAAATAAGAGATGAACAAAAGAATGTGTTACAAACTTGGCATGTTAGAAACTAAATTGATCACTCTCTTTTACATGATAAAAAGACTCGGTTTGATGCATTTGTATTTGAAAGAGATATAGATGGTAAAGGGGACATAAGGTGATAATCTTTTTAGAAAAGATGTCCCAGAACATACTACTGATATTGATTATATATGGGGGTAAATAAGTTGAAAAATATTGAGGTTCTAAATAAATACATTGAAGGGTTTTCTAATACTCTCCCTACGTGGTTAAAGTATCTGATCGAGGCAGAGGAAATACATCAAAACTATGAGAATGTACAAGTACTTGGTGAATTAAAAACAGATGCGGTGTTGTACTATGTACACCGTACGTTGCAAGTGTTAGATGGATTGTCTTTAGATGAAGAAGCGTATCGCATTATTGAAAAAGTACTAACGTATAGTGAGCTTGCAAAGGTAGGCTCTTTAAAACAGCGAGAGAAATGGAAGAAGAACGGAATCAATCTATTGGTACATAACGAGGGTTCTGCTGATATCTTTAGTGATATTCAGTTTATCGAACATATAGAGACAAACTTAAACTCTACTGAGTATTTGTTTGTTCGAGATTTAATTAGAACACATGGATTAATCGGGCAGTATATCCGCGGAGAGGCTCGTTTGAACTCTCATATTGATTTAATTGACACATATAAAGAAGAATACGGAGACGTTAGGTTAAAGGAGATTCTATACTATCTTAATCAATGTATTATTGAAGGTGTATCAAAATCTTTGTGGAGCGAAGTAAAGAACGATGTGAAGATTACAATTGATGGGCTATTTGATGGTTATGTGGAGCCATTTACTTCTCGTGTACATAGACTCACGCCAAAACATAAGGAGTCAGTATTTGAAAAAGATATAATTATGGGGAGCGAGAAGAGAGACGTTCAAACATTTTTATCTGATAAGGATTTGTGGTATGTAGAACCGTCTATGCATGCCCTTAGCTTCGAGGATATTTGGACAGTTTTTGTTATGTTAAAGAACGAGATAGGCACTAGAAAGGTTCAGCATATACATTTCGAGAAATTGATGCAGCAGTTGCACTATGATTTCAAAGGCGAGAAGAAGGACAACGTGTATCGTAAGCGGGTTATTGAGAAGTATCTACGGGAGTACCGTGAGAACGAGAAGCCGAATACAACACATGTTTCTTTTGAGGTTAAAGTCGATGAAGATATGAAGACTGCGTATGTATCGTTTCAGTTTTCTGCTGTAGGTGAAGCGTTAATCATCTTTTGTGTAGAGGCAGAAAAGATAGATATGATGCATGCTCGGGCAAATGTACTGCTCTTTGATTTCTTCGGGTTACGAAAGGATGCATATGATAGATTCCATAACGAAGAAGTGTATTTGGAGCATATGAATAGTTCGACTGATGATAAACGAATTATTCTTGATTATATAAAGGGAGATACGATTGTAGATGTCGGATCCGGTGGTGGTGTTATGCTAGACATGATTGAAGAAGAGACCGAGGATAAACGAATCTACGGTATCGATATTTCCGAAAATGTGATTGATACGTTGAAAAAGAAGAAACAGGACGAAGGTCGTTCTTGGGACGTCATTAAAGGGGATGCAATCAACTTAGGTAGCTCGTTTGATAAAGAATCGGTTGATACGATTGTATATTCTTCTATCCTTCATGAGCTGTTCTCTTATATTGAGTATGAAGGTAAGAAATTCAATCATGAAGTAATTAAAAAGGGGTTACAGAGTGCTTACGAGGTGATAAAGCCAGGAGGTCGTATTATCATTCGTGATGGCATCATGACTGAAGATAAAATGTTAATGCGTGTGATTCATTTTAAAGATGCAGGTGGAATGAAGTTCTTAGAGCAGTATGTCCGTGAATTTAAGGGGCGTATAATCCAGTATGAGGTACTTGCAGACAACACAGTCAAAATGCCTGTTAACGATGCGATGGAGTTCTTATATACGTATACATGGGGTGAGGATTCCTTCGTTCACGAGGTGCAAGAGCAATTTGGAATATTTACGCCAAACGACTATAAGGATTTCATAAAGGGTATCTTTGGAGATAAAATAAACATCGTTCAAGCTATGAACTATTTACAGGATGGATATACACAACATCTTAGCGAGAAAATCGAGTTTAAAGATGAGTCTGGGAATGCGGTTGTGCTACCGGATAGTACGTTCTTTATGGTTTTAGAAAAGAAGTAATGATATTGAAAAGTTTTAAAAAGTTTAGTTTGTGAGTTTCGATATGTTTGTGGAGGATCTCGTTCTAAAGCATATGCAATGACGGGAGATTACATGGACAGTGAACCTTTCTGTGTATACATCCCAAAAGCATTGCGAAAACAGAAAAAGAACGTAAAAAAGGGACATGAGTAAGAGTATGCTCATGCCTTTTTTTAGATTATATAATTTATTGTACTTCGCATCAGTTGTATGATGATCTAAGAAATGAAAAACGCTCGGTTTCCTATCTTTCGTTAAAAATCCACTATCTTGATTCATTATGCTGAAACGAGTTTTTACGTATAATTTCTATTAAACTCATTTTAATAAAGAATAAAAATTCGTATCATATGGGATATCATCTTGATACATATAATTTTTTAGAACTCCTTCTTTTTGAAAACCTAATTTTAATAGCACTTTATTGGAAGCTTCATTTTCAAGAAATACAATTGCTCCGATCCGTTTTAAATGAAGTGTGTGGAAACCGTAAGATATAACTTCAGAAACAGCTTCCGTCGCATATCCATTTCCCCAGTGTTCAGGGAGAAAGGCATAACTTATATTGGCTCGTTTATGCTCAGAAGACCAATCGTGAAAACCGATGGTACCAATGAGTTCTTTCTTGTTTTTTAATTCAATTCCCCACTTTATACCGCTTCTTGCATTGTAACTGAGCTTAAAGTTATTAATGACTTGCTTCACTTGATCAACATCTTGTAATGGTTTTTGGCCATAATAGCGCAGTACATCAGTATTAGAAAAGCATTGTAGTATACTCGGTGCATCTTCTTCGGTAAGTTCTCGTAAAATGAGTCGGTCGGTTTTTAATATAGGAAACATACTTTCACTCCATTTCTTGTGAAACTAGAATGTGTTGTTATTATATAATTTAATCTGAAAAAAAAGATTATTCAAGAGGGAAGTATGGTTTTAATTTGTGATAAAATTGATTGTGGAATATATTTCAAAAAGAGGTTTGTATATGGAGAAAAACTCAATTTTAATTGTAGATGATGATCAAGATATTGTTCGATTTGTTAACGCGAATTTAATGCAAGAAGGCTTTAAAGTTTTTAGTGCTCATAACGGAGAAGAGGCTTTAAAAATAATAAATAATAACAGTATTCAACTTGCTATTCTGGATATTATGATGCCACATATGGATGGGATAGAATTGTGTAGAAGGATTAGAGAGAAACATAGTTTACCAATTATGTTTTTAAGCGCGAAATCATCGGATGTAGATAAAGTAATTGGGTTTAGTACTGGGGCAGATGATTATATTGTGAAGCCGTTCAGTACAATTGAATTTATAGCGAGAGTGAAAGCTCAATTAAGAAGGTATACATATTTCAATCAAAATGCTGCCCAAGTAATAGAAAAGAAAATAAACATTAGAGGGTTAGAAATCGATGAAGTGTCGAGAACAGTAATGTTATATGGAGAAACAATCAATCTTACGAAAACTGAATATGATATTTTGTACTTAATGGCCGCTGCAAAGAATCGTGTGTTCACTATTGAAGAAATGTATGAGAGCGTTTGGAAAGAAAGAGCCTATGAAAGTAATAATACAGTAATGGTTCATATTGCAAGATTAAGAAATAAAATTGAAGAGAATCCAAAAGAGCCGAAGCTTATTCAAAATGTTTGGGGAGTCGGATATAAAATTGAAGATTAAATCATTACAAGGCATTAGAGCTAAGTTTTTTATCGCATTCATATGTAGCATTTTGTTAGCAACTGTAAGTATAATAGCGTTTCAAATTGTAATTGGAAATATATATAGTCATGTTACTGCGTTAGAAGAAAAATATTCACTTTTATATGTAATAGCTTTTTTAATTATTACTACAATATACTTTGCATTCATGACAAGAACAATGATGAAAAGGTTATCTGAAATAAATAAGAACGTGAAAGAAATAAGTAATGGTAATTTGGAGATACATATACCTATTTCAAAAAATGACGAGATTGGTGAATTAGCAGCGAATGTTAATAGAATGGCTAAAAGTTTAAAAGAGTCTATCGAAAATGAAAAAAAATCACAGGAAATGAAAACTGAAATGATTAGTAATATTTCTCATGACTTACGAACACCTGTAACATCTCTAATCGGTTACGCGGACCTGTTAGGAAGTCAGCTTCATACAAATAGAGAAGAATGTGAACAGTATGTAAGTATATTAAAGCGAAAAAGTTATGAATTAAAAAATCAAGTAGATGATTTATTAGATTATTGTCAAATAAATTATAGGGAGATTGAATTACATAAAAGTGTAGTAAATATGAAAGCGTTCAGTGAACAAATCATGATTGATTTTGTGCCACAACTAGATGATGCCGATATGAGCTTTCGTATTAAAGGTGATAACGAGTTACATGTGGAAATGGATGTGGCGCTTATGGTGAGGCTGTTCGAAAATGTAATTAGTAATAGTATTATGTACGGGAAAGACGGAAAGGAGCTTTTAATTCAAGTTTCTAAAAGCGACATGAATGTTGAAATAGAAATTAAAAACTTTGGACAATGCATTCCGAATGAGAATCTTCCTTACGTTTTTGAGAAGTTTTATCGTGGTGAAAAATCACGTAGCTCTCATACGGGTGGAAAAGGAATGGGACTTGCAATTGCGAGAAGTATAGCAGAGCTTCATAAAGGGGATATCACTGTGCGCAGTAACGAGAAAGAAACTGTTTTCACTATCGTTTTACCGCATTATAAAGAATTGTAAGAAAGTCGTAAGTATTTCTTTTATATGTCGTAATTTTCACTTCGTATCATGTAGAACAAAGATATGAGAGTGAGGATACATTATGTGGAAGAAGTATGTATTAGTAATTTTAGTTGCGTTTTTAATTATAAGTTGGAGTGTAGTTTATTTAGCTAAAGGTGTTATATCAGTCATTTTTTGGTGGAGTATACAAGCCTTTAGCATAGTATCACTCTTTATTTTGATAGGGGGAACGTTACTATTTGTGTGGAAAGGCATTTTCAGACAGCGAATAGATAGAGAGCTACTCTTCATCGTTCTTTTCTCTATAATTGGAGCTTGGCCTTTAGGGTGGTTTGCTAACATAGGGGGACTTGCTTATCCAGCAGATGTACATTCTATGAATCCTAAAGCAGTAGTTCGCTTTCCTTTGGATGAACGAGCATTAGTGGGCTGGGGTGGTGATCGATTAGAAACGAACTATCATGTTATAAAACCAAATGAACGATGGGCATATGATATTCTTATTCCGCCTGCTGAAGTGAAAAGTAGTAAGTTAGAGGATTATGGAATATATGGAGCGAAAGTAATGGCACCAGCTTCTGGAACAGTTGTATCAATCAATAACGATGAAAAAGATGTAGTTCCAGGAGAGGATAATTTTGAGTCAATGGCGGGGAATCATATTTATTTGCGACTAGATGAATCAGGGACATTTTTGATTCTCGCCCATTTAAAAAAAGGATCAATTAAAGTGAGGGAAGGCCAACATGTAAATGAAGGAGAGGTACTTGCTCAAGTCGGTAACTCAGGCAGTTCAAGTGAGCCGCATTTACATATTCATCATCAAAGGCAGGATCCATCCAAGGTGAGCATATTTCTTTCGGAAGGATTACCACTTTACTTTCGAACTGAAAAAGGTACGATAATGCCAGAAAGAGGTACATACATAAGTGGTAATGAAAAAAGGTATTCCAGTTTTATTGGAATACCTTTTCTCATTACCCTACAAATGTTTGATACAGTAAGAAAATATTTAAAATGATAACAAGTGCAGCGATGATCCAAGCGATAAAGGTTGTTATGCGGTGATTAACGAGCGCACCCATAATTTTTTTATTGCTTGTAAACATAATAAGTGGCACTAATGCAAAAGCAATACCGAATGATAATACGACTTGGCTCATGACTAGAGCGTAAGTTGGATTTACACCTAAAGCGATAATAACTAATGGTGGAATCATTGTAATAAAACGGCGTAAGTATAACGGAATATGCATTCGAATGAAACCTTGCATAATAATGTCACCTGACATTGTACCGACAGAAGAGCTAGATAGTCCTGCTGATAAGAGCCCAATTCCAAATAAAGCAGCTGATACAGGACCGACTAAAGTACTGAACTGGTTAAAAGCAACATCAAGGTCTTCAACATGTAAGCCATTTTTAAAGAATAGTGCGGCAGCAACAATTAACATACTCGCATTGATTGCTCCAGCGATAACCATTGCGATAATGATATCAATAAACTCGAAACGGAAAATTTTTTTCTTTTGTTCATCAGTTGTTCCGACCACGCGGCGTTGTGTCAATGCAGAATGTAAATAGATTGCATGTGGCATAACTGTCGCACCTAATATCCCTGCTGCAAGTAATATACTGTCTACACCTTGGAATTTTGGAATAAATAGTCCTGAAAGAAGGGGACTTAATTCTGGTTTTGCATAAAAAACTTGAATCCCAAATGCTATTACTACGATAAAAATCATCCCTGTAATAATAGCTTCTAGTGGGCGAAATCCTCTGCGTTGAAACTCAAGAATAATAAATGATCCGACTGCTGTAATTAAAGCAGCTGGTAACATCGGAATTCCAAATAGTAAGTAAAGTCCCAATGCAGCTCCAATAAATTCCGCTAAATCTGTAGCCATAATAACGAGTTCACCTTGTATCCATAAGCCGATAGACACAGGTTTTGGAAAGTGTTCGCGAGCGATTTCAGGTAAATTATTTCCCGTAGCAATTCCTAATTTAGCTGATAAAGTTTGAATTAATACTGCCATTAAGTTAGACGCGAATATAACCCATAATAGTAAATATCCATATTGTGAACCAGCTGCGATATTTGTAGCAAAGTTACCAGGGTCAATATAAGCTACGGATGCGATAAAAGCGGGTCCTAAAAACGGTAACAGTCTTTTCCACCCTTTCGTTTCTCCACTTAAAGCTAAGTGTGCTGATTGAACAGTTGTACTTTGAGAAGGGACTTGTTCATCTTTTGATATATCTTTATTCATAGTAGTTTTCCCCTTTGAAATGTTAACTTGATGAAATTATTGTAAGTATTCTTATTGTTTATTTCAATACATTTAAATGTATGAGATGATATTTTTATTTGAACACAAATGTTTCCTTAGTGCAAATTATATGCCTTGCTGCAATGGATGGTGTTGTGTTATAAAAAAATGGGAGTTTATGGTGTGATTACATGGGGAAACATAATGAATTAAAGGACTAATTTTGAAATTTATGTGAACATAGAGCCTATATTACAGCATATTAATTGATGGAAATGAAATTGTATGATATATAATATATTGGGATTACAACATAACCATAGTGTTTTGTGATGTAATCTTGTTTTTATTTTCGTTAACTTATAGAAAAAATTGTAAATAGAAGAAAATAGGCTAAGTACAATTTAGTATGTATTTTCTTATTATATATGTTTTGATATGAACGTTAACTTATACATGATTTTAAAATTTAGATAGGTGGTAGAAATAAATTGGCAACTACAAAACCATATAGAGTATTACTATATTACATGTACACAACAATTGAAAATCCAGAAGAATTTGCTGAACAGCATTTAGAATTTTGTAAATCACTTGAGTTAAAAGGAAGAATTCTTGTAGCGACAGAAGGAATTAATGGAACTTGTTCTGGAACTGTTGAGCAAACAGAGAAATACATGGAAGCAATGAACAATGATCCACGTTTTGCTGGAATCGTTTTTAAAATTGATGAGGCAGATGAACATGCATTTAAGAAAATGCACGTACGCCCTCGTCCAGAGTTAGTTACACTTCGTCTAGAAGACGACATTAATCCGAAAGAAATAACTGGTAAATATTTAGAGCCAACAGAATTCTATGAGGCAATGAAACAAGAAGATACAGTTATCATTGATGCACGAAATGATTATGAGTTTGATCTAGGTCACTTTAAAGGTGCGATTAAACCGGATATTGAATCATTCCGTGAGTTGCCAGATTGGATTAGAGAAAACAAAGAAACACTTGAAGGTAAAAAGATTTTAACATACTGTACAGGCGGAATTCGTTGTGAGAAGTTTTCTGGTTGGTTAGTTCGTGAAGGTTACGAAGATGTAGGACAGCTTCACGGTGGTATTGTAACGTACGGAAAAGACCCAGAAGTACAAGGTGAGCTTTGGGATGGACAATGTTACGTGTTCGATGAGCGTATCTCTGTACCAGTAAACCAAAAAGAGCATGTTATCGTTGGTAAAGACCACTTTACAGGTGAACCTTGTGAGCGCTATGTAAACTGTGCAAATCCAGAATGTAATAAGAAAATTTTATGTTCTGAAGAAAACGAAGCGAAACATTTACGTGCATGTTCTCATGAATGTCGTGTACACCCACGTAATCGTTATATCGTTCAACACGAATTAACTGAAGAGCAAGTAGCTGCTGCATTAAAGAAAATCGAAGCAGGGAAGTAAGCTGAATTATTGTAATAAAAAAGTACTCCAAATTTTATTTTGGAGTACTTTTTTTACTATGTGTTTTTTATCAGTTTTTGTCGGTAAGTCGATATATCTTAAAAATCGCTGATATAATTTGAGTTGCGCCGATATATTCGAAAAATCGCTGATAAAAATTTCATTTACTGAAGCGTACCACATATTTGTAATTTGAAAATAACTTTCTTTACTTCTTATCATCTTTCTCTTTAACAGCAGAAAGTACAGTTTGTTTTACCCATGATTTTCTTCGTTTATGTTGTAGACTCCATTGGTATAAACTTTGCGCACCTAAAATAAGTGAAATGACTATGCCGCTAATTGCTATTAAAAGCGCGAAAAATTCAAGTGGCGACGAGATTTTGTTTGAATCGGTGTTTCTTAAAAGATCAATCATAGTAAACCCTAACATTTGGCCTACTACAGAGTAGAGCGTTAAAACTAATAGTAAAAGGCTATCTTTTTTAGAAGCGACATTTTCTTGATATTTAAACAAACTATCAAGATTTTGTTTTGCATTTGAGTATAGTACTTCAATGTTAAATAGATTTCTTAAGCGGAAGAAAATATCTTCACTCTGTGATTGGGATACTAACTCTAAAGAGAAGTAATTTGCTGTAAATGAATTGATTGAATAAATTAATTTCTCTATTTCATTTGTATCTTGTTCAATGTTAAGTTCAGCATAAGCGTTTGCCATTTTTAATAAAACAACTTTATGAAATAGATTTAATAACAAAGCGTAATAAAACTCCCCGTACATTTGACTAGCAAGTTTAGCGATTGCTTGCTCACCTTCATTTGTTATACATGTAAAAATATGTTCTTCCATAACAAAGTAGCGATTAGGAGCCCATCTTTGATAAGAATGTTTTGTTAAATAATCTTGAATATAAGGGATGTTATTTGCGCTAATATACGGATTGCCATCGTCTGTTAATCCGGAAAGACTGGAAGTTCGGTATACATCGATTATATGAAGGTCTGACTCTTTATTCACGGATAATAAAGTTTGTACATACATTCTTTGGTCTTCAAAGAAAGGAAAGGTTTGAAAGTAAGAGCTCCGCAATCTCTTTTTCTCAAAGAAGTCTGTTACACCATGAAATAAATCACCGAATATAAGTTTTTCCACTTGTGAGTATTGTTTTCCGTTACATTCAATACAAATAGTCTCGTTTGTATCATTTTTAGTTTCAAGTACACGGAAGCGGGCGGCGAATTCGATTGCTTCTGATAATGTCATGTTTGGAGCGGTTTCTACTTCTGTCCGAATTGTTAAGAAGCCAAGCTCATAAGGGCAAAGTGTTACATCAATAGAATGAATCTTGAATGGAACAGAAATCAAATTTGTTGTTAAATGTCCAGTTAAGTTAAGGTCTTTAGAATAGCGTTGTAATCCTTTTTGATGCTCTGAGTGAGGAAATAGAATTTTATTTGTAAATGAAAGATAGTATGCTTCCATATTTTGATGTGAAACTTGAAACTTTCCGTAGTATGTATTTTCATTTTCAAGATGATCGAGTCGAAAAGGGCGGAAATCATTTTTCTGTAAGAAAGGGAACATATTTTGTTCATATCCAGTTTTAAAAGAAAACGGGAATATAAATTGAAATATAGCTGTTGTTACATCTTTTTCCTCGATTGTTTGTATTGCCTCCATTTACATTGTTTCCTTTCCATATATGCTATAAAAACAACATACCCAAATTTATTTGAAAATAACCACTGTTTTATACTCGATTAAGAATGAAAATTCAGCTTATTTAGTAGGGGACATGTATAATGTTATGTATATTAAATGTTATAAAATTGTATTTTGAAAAGGGGGATGTTGTATGCGTATTTTAGTATTAGGAGCTGGTGGCGTCGGAGGCTTTTTTGGAGGTCGATTAGTCGAAAAAGGAGAAGATGTTACGTTTCTTGTCCGCAGTAAAAGAAAACAGCAATTAGAGGAAAAGGGACTTGTTATTCGTAGTGTTAACGGGGATTTTTCCTTCCAACCGAAATTAATAACGAAAGAAGATCGAACTTCTCCGTTTGACGTTATTTTATTTTCAACAAAAGCGTATCACTTAAACGAGGCGATTCAAGATTTGAAGCCGTTTGTAGGTGAAAATACTGTCATCATTCCATTGTTAAATGGTATTGCTCATTTATCACTATTACAAAAGGAATTCGGCGTGGAAAAAGTAATTGGCGGTTTATGCTTTATCGAGACGACGTTAAACGATCAAGGAGAGATTGTACAAACGAGTGTTGCCAACAGACTTGTATTTGGAGAAATGAAGTCTCAAGATTCAGAGAGAATAAAGCATATTTCTAAAGCATTTGCAGGTACGAAATCTAGTTTTGTTTTAAGTGAAATTATTATGCAAGATATGTGGCATAAATATTTATTTATTACTGTAATGTCGGGTGTGACGACATTAATGCGTGCACCGATAGGACCGATTCGCGAAAGTGAAGGTGGACGCGATTTTATCCAAAACTTATTTGAAGAATGTGTGCAAATCATGAGATCTATGAAAGCTCCAGTTAAGGATGGAATTGCCCAAGAACATATGAAAACAATCGATAAAATTTCGTATGATATGAAGTCATCGATGCAGCGTGATATGGAAAAAGGTTCGTTCGTTGAAGGCGAGCACTTACAAGGATACTTACTAGATGTAGCGGAACAATTTTCTATAGAAGCACCATTATTAGGGGCAGTATATCAAAATTTGAAAGTGTATGAAGAAATGATCTTTAACAAATCAGCAATACAATTGGATGTATGAAAAAATAAAAAAGAAAGCAATATATAAGTGTATTGCTTTCTTTTTTATGACAAATTATTTATTTCTTTTCGTTCTATCTGTCAAATTTATTTCCTGTTCACGTTTACCGTATAATTGATTAATTTCATTTGCTAATGCATCTAAATAGGAATCGGAAAAAATAGGCTTCTTTTCTTTAGACATATGAGTCTCCTTTATCGATTTTTTAGTATTCATTATGTATATTTACCAGCGGATTATGCGCAATCATTTAAATTTTTTCTTTTTAAAAATTTTTGTTTACATTTTGAAAATAAAGGAGTATTATAATCCACAGTTTCAATTTTCTAAATCGCTGAAACCGCATGGTGCGGGGGACCCGTTCTTATGGATTAGTACTTAATCCAATGGGGTGAATCCTTGAAAAAGGTAGGGCTACTCATAGGCCCGAATCCGACAGCTAACCTCGTAAGCGTTATATTGAGAAGGAAGGTGGAGCTTGTGCGACAAAAAAAATAATGTCTACAAGTCTATTTCGTTATGGCTTGTAGACATTTTTTGTTTTCTGAAGAAATCGTTTACCCGCTGTAACTAGCAGAAAAGTTCGTACAAAATTATTGGAGAGTGGACAGCAGTGGTTTCATCAATCAAAAGGTTTTTAATTGGAAGGCCGTTAAAATCAACTGAGTTAGGAGAGCAAAAGCTTAATAAAACGAAGGCGTTAGCTATTTTATCTTCTGACGCATTGTCATCGGTTGCATACGGACCAGAGCAAATATTAATCGCACTAGCAGGCCTAGGAGCAGTAGCTTATTGGTATTCTATTCCTATCGCTGTTGGGGTATTAGTATTATTGACAGCTCTTATTTTATCTTATCGACAAATTATTTTTGCTTATCCGCACGGCGGTGGTGCATACGTAGTATCCAAAGAAAATTTAGGGATGAATCCAGGGCTAATAGCTGGAGGATCTTTATTAGTCGATTATATTTTAACTGTTGCAGTAAGTGTATCAGCAGGTACAGATGCGCTTACATCAGCTTTCCCTAGTTTACATGCACATAATGTAATCATTGCGATTATATTTGTTATATTGATTACTATTTTAAATTTAAGAGGGGTAACGGAATCAGCTTCCGTTTTAGCATATCCTGTTTATTTATTCGTTTTAGCACTATTTATATTAATTGGTGTAGGTATTTATAATATTATAACTGGTCAAGTTTCACCGACATTACATTCACCGATTGGAACACCAGTTGCAGGAATTAGTTTGTTTTTACTGTTACGAGCATTTGCTTCAGGAAGCTCTGCTTTAACGGGTGTTGAGGCAATATCTAACGCAATTCCAAACTTTAAGGATCCTGCACCTAACAATGCAGCGAAAACATTGCTCGCAATGGGTGCATTACTTGCAGTTTTATTTTCAGGAATTGTTTTCTTAGCTTATTATTACGGAATTACTCCAAGTAAAGAAGTAACAGTTGTTTCACAAATTGCTGAACAAACTTTTGGGCGTAATTTCATGTACTATTTTATACAGGGTACAACTGCTTTAATATTAATTCTTGCTGCTAACACAGGGTATTCTGCATTCCCGCTATTAGCAGTTAACCTTGCAAAAGACAAATTCATACCGAGAATGTTTACGATTAGAGGAGACCGCCTAGGTTACTCAAACGGTATTATTATACTTGGAATTGCTTCGATTATTTTAATTGTAGCTTTCCAAGGGCAAACAGAACATTTAATTCCGTTATATGCAGTAGGTGTATTTATTCCGTTTACACTCTCTCAAACGGGGATGGTATTAAAATGGCTTCGTGACAAACCTGAAGGATGGGCTTTGAGATTAACGGTCAATTTAGTTGGTGCAGTCATTAGTTTTATTGTAATGAGTATGTTCTTTTTAACTAAGTTCGCACAAGTTTGGTCAATCCTTATTTTCTTACCTGCCATCATCTTCTTGTTCCATAGAATTAAGAAGCATTACGATGCAGTGGGTGATCAATTAAGTTTAAAAACTTGTGAGCGACTTGTTCCAATTGAGGGAAATGTAATTGTTGTTCCTGTAGCTGGTATGACGCATGTAGTAGAAAATTCATTGAACTATGCGAAGGCTCTTTCGGCAGATCAAGTTATTGCTGTATATGTTGCTTTTGACAGAGAAGAGGAAAAGAAATTTGAAGAGAAATGGAAGAAGTGGCAACCTGAAGTAAGGCTTGTTACCTTACATTCTCATTATAGAAGTATTATTCAGCCACTAACAAAGTTTATTGATACAGTACAATATAAAGCGAGTGAGTCAAATTACCGAGTTACTGTAGTTATACCACAGTTCATTCCGAAAAAAGGTTGGCATAACATTCTTCATAATCAGTCTAGTTTACTCATTCGTGCGTATTTACTCTATAAAAGAAATGTTGTTATTACGACAGTTCCATATCATTTGAAAAAGTAAGAAGATTTTTTAAGGATAGCTTTACGAAAGTGAAGCTATCCTTTTTATGTATACACTATGCATAATTGCATATGGGTCTGAAAGATATATCAATATAATTTTTGTATCTATGAATAAGTAGAGGTTTTTGTTATGATATATGGATATTTCAATTGAAAAAGTGAAGTGGATTATATTTTGAAATAAGGACAGGAAAGCTTGAAAATAAAGGGAATGAAAATACTTCTTTACGTTATATAAATAGCTGTGTTTAAATGACCTTACAGTACAAAACTTACATGAAAATAAAACGGAATTTCATATTTACGTACGTTATTTAGTTTAAAATGAATAATATTTTTATGTAATATATTCACTGTGTGAATGTGAGAATGGCTATAAAATAGAAATTTTATACAATATTATTCATACTAATCACATATGAAATGTTTTATAACAATAAGTAAGTACTGTAGCAATAAAAGTTGAGAGAGGTGGTTCGTACATGGATCGCGGTGAGAACGTTCTCTATTTTAACCATCTCAAACTATATGCAAGAAAATAGAATAATAAAATGCGATAGTAATAGTTGCTAATACATAGGAGGAGTTAAAGTGAAAAAGACTTTAATTACAGGGTTATTGGTTACAGCAGTATCTACGAGTTGTTTTATTCCTGTAAGCGCTTACGCTAAGGAAGGGCAAACAGAAGTGAAAACAGTATATGCACAAAATGTAATTGCTCCAAATACATTATCCAATTCAATTAGAATGTTAGGATCACAGTCACCGCTTATACAAGCATATGGACTAGTGATTTTACAGCAGCCAGACATTAAGGTGAATGCGATGAGTAGTTTGACGAATCATCAAAAGTTTGCAAAGGCAAATGTAAGAGAGTGGATTGATGAATATAATCCGAAGCTAATCGACTTAAATCAAGAGATGATGAGATATAGTACTAGATTTAATAGTTATTATAGTAAGCTCTATGAACTAGCAGGAAACGTCAATGAAGATGAACAGGCAAAAGCAGATTTTACAAATGCATATGGAAAATTACAATTGCAAGTACAAAACATCCAAGAGAGTATGGAGCAAGATTTATTAGAGTTAAATCGATTTAAAACGGTATTAGACAAAGATAGTAGCAACTTATCACTTAAAGCTGATGAAGCAATAAAAACACTGCAAGGATCAAGTGGAGATATTGTGAAATTAAGAGAAGATATTAAAAGAATTCAAGGAGAAATCCAAGCGGAATTAACGAATATTTTGAATAGACCTCAAGAAATTATTAAAGGTTCTATTAATATCGGTAAACAAGTATTTACAATTACAAATCAAACTGCGCAAACGAAAACAATTGATTTCGTTTCTATCGGTACTTTAAGTAATGAAATTGTAAATGCTGCAGATAGTCAAACGAGAGAAGCAGCTCTTCGCATTCAGCAAAAGCAAAAAGAGCTACTACCACTTATTCAAAAGTTATCACAAACTGAAGCAGAGGCGACACAAATTACATTCGTTGAAGATCAAGTAAGTAGCTTTACAGAACTAATTAATCGCCAAATTTCAACTTTAGAAACGCTAAAAACGGATTGGAAAGTTTTAAACAGTAATATGATCCAAATTCAAAAGAATGTTGAAGAAGGCACATATACAGATAGTAGTTTACTTCAAAAACATTTCAATCAAATTAAAAAAGTAAGTGATGAAATGAATAAACAAACGAATCAATTTGAAGATTACGTTACAAACGTTGAAGTACATTAAAAATAAGTAACGATATAGGGAGAGAAGAAAAATGACAAAAAAACCTTATAAAGTAATGGCTCTATCAGCACTTATGGCAGTATTTGCAGCAGGAAATATCATGCCAGCTCATACGTATGCAGCTGAAAGTACAGTGAAACAAGCTCCAATTCATGCGGTAGCAAAAGCTTATAATGACTATGAAGAATACTCATTAGGACCAGAAGGCCTAAAAGATGCAATGGAAAGAACAGGTTCAAACGCTTTAGTAATGGATCTGTACGCTTTAACAATTATTAAACAAGGGAATGTTAACTTTGGTAATGTATCCTCTGTTGATACGGCTCTAAAAGGGAAAGTAATTCAGCACCAGGATACAGCTAGAGGAAATGCGAAACAATGGTTAGATGTATTAAAGCCGCAGCTTATTTCAACGAATCAAAATATCATTAACTACAATACGAAATTCCAAAACTATTATGATACGTTAGTTGCTGCGGTGGATTCGAAGGATAAAGCGACTCTTACGAAAGGGTTAACTAGATTATCAAGTAGTATTAATGAAAATAAAGCGCAAGTAGATCAGTTAGTAGAAGACTTAAAAAAATTCCGAAACAAAATGACGTCCGATACGCAAAACTTTAAAGGTGATGCAAATCAAATTACATCTATATTAGCTAGTCAAGATGCTGGAATTCCGCTTCTGCAAAATCAAATTACAACGTACAATGAAGCAATTAGTAAATATAATGCAATTATTATCGGTTCATCTGTTGCAACAGCACTAGGACCAATTGCAATTATCGGTGGTGCAGTAGTTATTGCTACAGGTGCAGGAACGCCGCTAGGAGTCGCATTAATTGCAGGTGGTGCCGCAGCTGTAGGCGGTGGTACAGCTGGAATCGTATTAGCGAAGAAAGAACTTGATAATGCACAAGCTGAAATTCAAAAAATAACAGGACAAGTTACAACTGCTCAATTAGAAGTAGCTGGGTTAACGAACATTAAAACACAAACGGAGTATTTAACAAATACAATTGATACTGCAATTACAGCGTTGCAAAACATTTCAAACCAATGGTACACAATGGGATCAAAATACAATTCTTTACTTCAAAATGTAGATTCAATTAGTCCAAACGACCTTGTTTTCATTAAAGAAGATTTAAACATTGCGAAAGATAGCTGGAAAAACATTAAAGACTATGCAGAAAAGATTTATGCTGAAGATATTAAAGTAGTAGATACGAAAAAAGCATAATCGGATACGAATCGTTAGAGCGTTAAGTATTGATGAGTGATTTGAAGCTCCTGTTCAGTTGTGAGCAGGAGCTTTTTATACCCTTATAAAGAAAATAGGTGAAAAGCATGCAGAAACGATTTTATAAAAAATGTCTTTTAACGTTAATGATTGCTGGAGTGGCAACGAGTAACGCATTTCCTTTACATCCTTTTGCAGCAGAACAAAACGTAAAAATATTGCAAGAAAGTGCGGAAAATTATTCGCTAGGGCCAGCTGGATTCCAAGATGTTATGGCGCAAACGACATCGAGCATATTTGCAATGGATTCATATGCAAAATTAATTCAAAATCAGCAAGAGACTGATTTGAGTAAAATAAGTTCCATTAATAGTGAGTTTAAAGGAAATATGATTCAGCACCAAAGAGATGCAAAAATTAACGCAGCGTATTGGTTAAATTATATGAAGCCTCAAATTATGAAAACAGATCAAAATATTATTAATTACAATAATACTTTTCAAGCGTATTATAATAGCATGCTAGTAGCGATTGAACAAAAGGATAGTGGAAAATTAAAAGCGGATTTAGAAAAGTTGTATGCGGATATTGTAAAGAATCAAAATGAGGTAGATGTATTATTAGGGGATTTGAAAGCTTTTCGCGATAGAATGGCGAAAGACACAAATAGTTTTAAAGAGGATACAAATCAATTAACAGCAATTTTAGCAAGTACGAATGCTGGCATTCCAGCTCTAGAGCAACAAATAAATACATATAACGATTCAATCAAAAAGAGTAATGATATGGTCATTGCTGGTGGCGTACTTTGCGTAGCACTAATAACATGTCTTGCTGGCGGACCGATGATTGCGATTGCGAAAAAAGATATCGCAAATGCAGAAAGAGAAATCTCCAATTTAAAAGATAGAATTTCTGGCGCACAAGCTGAAGTGGCAATATTGACAGATGTAAAAAATAAAACAACAAATATGACTGAAACAATTGATGCAGCAATTACAGCATTGCAAAATATATCAAATCAATGGTATACAGTAGGGGCAAAGTATAATAATTTACTGCAAAACGTAAAAGGAATCAGCCCTGAAGAATTTACCTTCATAAAAGAAGATTTACATACAGCGAAAGATAGCTGGAAAGATGTAAAAGATTATACAGAAAAATTACATGAAGGCGTGGCGAAGTAAACAGTGGACTAGTTCTGCTGTTTATTTTTTATCCTGTTTTTTGTGAGAGGCGGACTTGTTATTTAATATATAAATTTGCTGTGTTTTTTTATTAATGTAGCTTTGGGGTAATGTTTAATCAAATCGATACTAATAACCTAGATATACTTCTGATCAAGCTTTTTATATTTAATGTTTTAATGAAAAAAGCTATACTGTAAGTAAAATTAAAAATTGGAAAGGAAATACTAGAACATGGAAAATTATCTATTATTTATTCTTACAGCAATGCTAATCATAATAATGCCTGGTCCTGGTTTTGCACTAGTTACAAAAAACACTATCTCGCATGGTAAAAATGGTGGGATAAAGACTGTTTTAGGAACGATATCTGGAATGATGATTCATACAATAATGGCTACGCTAGGACTCTCTGCCATCCTAATGAAATTTGCTATGTTATTTACATTTATAAAATATGCTGGGGCTTTTTATTTAATTTACTTAGCTGTAAAGTCAATTAAAAGTGCCTTACATAAAAAAGAAGATATGTCAGGTTCAGTAGAAATGTACTCTAAGGATATTGGGGCAATTAAAAGCTTTAGACAAGGATTTACTACGGCAATTTTAAACCCAAAAACCGCTGTGTTTTTCCTTAGTTTTTTACCCCAATTTATTGTAAGTAATCAAAATCATTTCCTACAATTTCTATTATTAGGAGTCACATTTACGACTTTGACAGCAATATGGTATTTACTTTATATCTCACTCATACGTCAATTAAGAACTTTTTTAAGAAAAGAAAGAGTGAACCGTACAATAGAGGGTATTACAGGCGCGGTATTATTAGTATTTGGAGTTAGATTGTTTTTCCAAAAATAAATATGTAAATGAAAAGAGAAATAAAT